>DASTKE010000794.1:0-4623 GCA_035716105.1 Ktedonobacteraceae bacterium
AGAAGGCAGGGCCACGGCCCTGCCTTCTTCGTTTACCCGGCTTCCACAAGACTGTATGTATTTTTAGGTAAATTTTGCCAATAGTATGATTTATTTCGCCAAAACTATTGACAAATTTATTTTTGGCGGCTATTATTACCATAACAGTGATGAGAAATACCAATGCTGGATAAAGATCAAGCAATCTGAGTGCAGGTTGTCGATGATCGAGAGCATTGAGCCGAAGGAGCAGCGCATGTATCCATTAATTACACGAGACCCTGTAAGCGGGGGCGAGCTGATCGTTACCCGACTGGAATGCCCGGAGAGTGGAGTCGTGATCGAGGGGCGTTTTAGTCTGGGTTGGATTGGCCGCCTAAGCAAAGAGCAACTGGAATTTGTCGAGATGCTGGTGAAGTACCGGGGCAACATCCAGAGGCTGGCTGCTGAAATGAATGTCGCGTATAACACGGCGCGCAGCCGCCTCGATGAGATTGTCATGGCCCTGGGCGGCGCGCCTGAGAACGATGGCCGCGTTGACCGCCGGGCCATTCTTGAGCGGCTGGCCGCCAAAGAAATCTCTGTCGAAGATGCCACGCGAATGCTAAAGGGATAACACGATGATCGCACAGACCGACGAACGGGACCGTATCTTGCGCATGGTTGAGGCGGGCAAGGTGACGGCGGAAGAGGCCGCGCAGTTGCTGGACGCGCTGGCGGAGGAGCGGGAGCACCCGCTTGATCGCAGTCGCAGCCGCACGCTGCGTATTCGGGTGACAGGACTGAACCCGAAACAGCAGAAATTTCAGATGGCCGCGACGATTCCGGTCAGCCTGATTCGCATCAGCCTGCGTCTGGGTTCGCGCCTGATTCCACAGTTGAGCAATAGCGCGCTGGAAGACCTCTTACGCTCCATAGAACATGGGGCCAGCGGTCGCCTGCTGGACGTGCAGGACCTGGAAGAGGGCCAGCGAGTAGAGATTTTCGCAGAATAGAACGTAGGGGCGCAATTGATAGCGCCCGCCAGGATAGAGACGGAGGAGCATATGAACCAACAAACATTTCCCGTCGCCGAAGGCAGCCAACCGCAGGTGGCAATCAATCATGCTGATGGTGATCTCACAATACGTGCCTGGGACGAGCAGGCTATCAAAATAGAGACCGGTGGACACCTGTCGCAACTCTACCAGGAAGGCGATACACTGATGCTCTCCCATGCCGATGATGATCTCGATCTATGGGTACCTGCCAGCGCAAGTGTGAGGGCAACCGATGTGAGCGGCGATGTTTCAATCGAGGGTGTCCGGCGCGTTGATCTGAAGAACGTGGAAGGCGATGTGGACATCGAGGACATCAGTGAGAGCGTCGAACTGGCTCACGTGAGTAGCGATCTGTCGGTAACGGGTACGCCCGATTTGCGTGCGAAAGGTGGCCTGGGTTCGGACGTGACACTGCATGATATCGGCCTGGCGGAAATCGAGACCGTTGGCTCCGATCTCACGGTGCAGGGCGCGGAAACCGTTGTGGTTGGCACCGTCGGCGGCGATCTGGATGCGACCGGCGTGGCGAAGGCGCTGCGTATCGTCGTCGTTGGCGCGGATTGCCAGGTACAGGGCAGCGCCAGCACGGAAGTGGCCATTGGCAATATCGGTGCCGACCTCTCGATCAGCGGCGCGTCCAGCGTCCACGTGGGCAATACGGGGGCCAGTTGCGAGATACATGATGTGCAGGGCGATGTGGAAGTCGGCTTCGTGGGGGCCGATGTGACCATCGCTGGCGTGGGCGGCAACCTGCAAATCGGTGGTGTAGGTTCCGATGCCGATCTGCACGGTCTGCAAGGCAACATCACTATCGGCAGCATCGGTTCCGACCTATCCTTGCAATCCTCCTTCGCGCCGGATACTGTGGCGCGGCTGGCCGTTGGCTCGGATGCCAGTATAGCAGTGCCGGAAAACGCGAATCTGACCATTCAGGCCACCGTTGGCGGTGAAGTCAGCGGTCGCTCCATCGTCTCAACCGGAGGCGGCAACATCATCAATCTGGTTTACGGCAGTGGTGCGGCCCACCTGGAATTGACCGTGGGCGGCGATTTAGACTTGCGAGGCGGCGGCAGCCCACGCGCCAGTACCAGTAACAGCGGTTCGTGGAAAGAATTCGAACGCGAAATGGCCAGCCTCGGCAAGGAGATGGGCAAGATGGGCCAGGAACTGAGCAAAGAAATGAGCAAACTCGGTCAGGAACTGGGCCGCGAACTGGGCGGAGCCTTCAGTGGCAAGAACGTGTCGCCCGGAGCCGGGTGGTCAGAAGAGATATCCCGGAAGGTTGAGGAGCGAATGCGCCGCGCCCAGCAGCGGGCCGAGGAGCATACCCGGCGCAGCGCGGAACGCGGACGCCGCTACGCCGATGAGCAGGCGCGTCGCGCTGAAGAACAGGCTCGCCGCGCCGAGGAACAGGCGCGTCGTGCTCAGGAGAAGGGCGCACGTTTCAACGTGCGTATCAACAACCGCGAGTGGCGTTTCGATCCAGAGCGATTGGCGCGCATTCAGGAGGAGGCGCGCAGAGCCGCCGCCGAAGGTATCGCCGGCGCGCTCGAAGCCGTAGACCATGCTCTCGGCAATATGCGCATCCCGATGCCACCCACACCACCTGCACCACCTTCAGCGGTACCGCCAGTTCCGCCCGTGCCAGGAGTGCCACCGGTTCCATCAGTACCAGGAGTACCTCCAGTACCCCCAGTGTCGCCTGTGTCTGGTGTGGCATCGGTATCATCAGTACCGCCAATCACACAGGATCAATCTGATCAGTCCAGCGAAACAGGCGAGGGCATTGCGCAAGAGCAGTCAGCCCCGGTCGACCCGGATCAGGAGCGCGAGGCCATCCTGCGCATGATCGCCGAAGGTCGCATCACCCCCGAAGAAGGCGACCTCCTGCTCGAATCATTAGGAGGATAGCGCCAACGATATATACGACGGATGCATGTATTGTCCGTAGGGACCGATTTATCGCGCCCACCGCCGATTCATCGGCAAACGCCTGCTGAGCCGATAAATCGGCGGTGGGCGCGATAAATCGGTCCCTACGTGAATTGTATGTTTCTCAAAGGAGATCACGTTATGACTCAACAAACATTTGCTATTACGGGGAGGGAACCTCGTGTTGTGTTGGAACAGCTGGCAGGCAATCTGACGGTACAGCCGTGGGATCGACAGGAGATCAGCGTCGAGACGGACGGCCCGATTGCCGTGCTGCAACAGGAGAACGACACCGTCATTCTCCGCGATTGTAAGACCGATCTGCTGCTGCGCGTTTCGGCCATTCAGCGCATTGTGTTTCCTATAGTCACAACCATCGAAGCGAAGGGCGTCAGTCGCAACGTCATGATTGACGGCGCGGGTGATGTCTTGCTGAGGGATATTGGTGGCAATGTGTCGCTGCGGGACATCTATGGCGACGTGGCGTTGGAGAACGTAAGCGAGGTCGCCGAGTTGACCAGCATCGATGGCAACCTGCGGGCGACGGCCATGCCCCGGCTGAGCGCGCAGAAGGGCGTGGGCGGCAATGCCTGGCTCGCGGACATTGCTCGTATCGAGATCGACGCGGTCGGCGGCAATCTCTCGCTGGCGAAGACCTCGGTGGCCACAATTGGCATGGTGGGTGGCAATCTGGACGCGGACGCCATCGAAGCCACATTACGCTGCAATGCTGTGGGCGGCAATAGCAGCATCACGAACTGCGCCAGCGCCGAGATTACTTTGAGCAAGGTTGGCGGCAACCTGCAAATCGATGGCGCGAAAAGCGTCCAATCGAGCCTCGTAGGTGGCAACCTGCGCGTGGGGGCCGCGTTCCCACCGGAGAGTTCCAGCCGTTTCTACGTCGGCGGCAATGCCAGGGTCTTCCTGCCTGAGAGTGCCAATCTGTCTATCCACGGCCTGGTAGGCGGCAGCGCCAGCGGCGATAGCGCTACCTTCACACACGGCGGTGGCTTCGTCAACGTCAGCTACGGTGAGGGAGCCGCGACGCTCAGCATCCACGTCGGCGGCAACCTGAAAGTGTTCGGCGGCGGCATTCCGCGCAACAACGGCGGTGGCATCCCCTGGAGCGAGTTTGGCCGCGAGATGGGCCGCGTGGGTCGGCAGTTTGGCCGCGAGTTCGCGGCAGCCTTCCATCAGGGCTACGAGCCAGGGAAATACGATTAACCCCCTGTAGGGGCGAGGGTGGCCGTAAAAAAACCGGCCCGGACATGTCATTGTGAGCGACGCGAAGAATCGCTCGCTCGCCTTCTTGATCAGGTGTCCGCTTAAGATTCTTCGCGTCGCTCAGAATGACATCCGAGAGCGTCTTTTTCATGGCATATATTGTAGATTATGTGATAAAGGAGACAATGATGTCTGATCAGCGTTTGCAGAAGCTGGCGCAGGTACTGGTGCGCTATTCGCTGGATGTCAAAAAGGGAGACCGGCTGGCAATCAACGCGGGGGCGATTGCAGCCCCCCTGATACGCGAGGTGGTACGCGAAGCCATTCATGCTGGAGCCTACCCGGAAACCCTTATTGACCTGCCTGGGGTGCAGGAAATCATCCTCAAGGAAGGCTCCGATGAGCAGTTGAGCTATATTCCGTCTGCTGTGCGTATGGCGCTTGAGGA
>DASTKE010000795.1:0-7678 GCA_035716105.1 Ktedonobacteraceae bacterium
CATTATCGCCACCTGGGAGGGCGGCATGGCCTTTTTTGGGGCCATCTTCCTGGTCATGGTTACGCTCTTCTGGCGCGCCCGGCACGAGCACGTCAACCCGCTGGTGCTGATCGATGCTGGTGTGCTCTTCGGAGCGGTCGGTCAGATATTCGGGCGTGTTGGCAACATCATTAACGGCGACATCATCGGCTATCGCAGCACGCTGCCCTGGTCGACTGTCTACCAGAACCCGCATAGCTGGGCCTGCCTGGTACCCTCCACCTGCAACGTGCCAGTGCAGCCCGCGGCAGTCTATGAGATTCTGACCAACATCGTCATGATGGTCATTCTCTTCTGGCTTGCCAGCCGCGTAAGGCGTCCCGGCATTGTCACGCTGGTCTACCTGTTTGGCTACTGCATCACCCAGTTCTTCCTGTTCTTCGTACGCGACAACATCGTCGTCAGCTTCCTCGGCCTGAACTGGGGTCTCAAGCAGGCACAATGGACCTCCATCGTTCTCTTCATCCTGCTCATCCCCATCAGCTACATCGTCCTGCGCGTCATGCCCTACTCCAAACCTGTCCCCGCAGGCGAAGTCGCCGCCACCTACGGCATTCCCCAGAAACCGGAGGCGGAGGAG
The DNA here is from genome assembly GCA_035716105.1 of Ktedonobacteraceae bacterium. Taxonomy (GTDB): domain Bacteria; phylum Chloroflexota; class Ktedonobacteria; order Ktedonobacterales; family Ktedonobacteraceae; genus CADDYT01. The sequence goes on from DASTKE010000795.1 coordinate 620, forward strand.
AAGGAGAAAGCTGAGCCTCCAGCGACAGAACCGGAATCCGAACCAGAAAGCGCAAGCCAATCAACTGAGCAAGCCGCTGATGAGCAGCGTGAGCCTGTAAAAGTTGAGGGCGATATAGCCACTGCCGGTGAGTGATAAGCAGCTAAAGAGCATTGGACATTCAGGGTGGCCTTTACGACCGCCCTGAATGTTTTGGCGCTGGCACAAAATAGACGTCCCGATCCATTGCCAAGTATTGAGTCTAAGGCCACAATGTCCTAGCGCGAGGAAAAACAGTGCAGCACAGAATAAAGGCTGCTATAATAGCAATAGCCTTGACAAAATGAGAGAAATTATGTTATATAGAACATATATTCTAGTAAGGTGGGATACACATGGTAATACTACTGAAGAACGCTCCAGAGCACATAAAGCAACAAACTCAACAGGGGCGTCCTGTTACCTGGTTTGTAGATGAACAGGTCAGTACTGGTATCTGGCGTGAGGAAGAGATAGCCGCCGAAGTACTAGGGCTTACCCGCTCCATGCAAGTATATCGCGCTTCGCGCAAGACCAATCTAATAGCATATGACTGGCATGGCGATAAGGAAACATTTTGTCCTCCAATGTGGTGGGATTTAGCCATTGGATCAGGGGCATGTGGTCTGGGATGTCGATCATGTTTTCTAATGCTTACCCATCGCATCAAAAGGGATCCTTCTCACCATCTTCTCTATGACAATCTTGAAGACTTTGTTCACGCAGCAGAAAAATGGCTTGCTGATCCTAATCGCCGCAGACAACATACCCTCGGTGTAGGAATCGACCGATCTGATTCATTGCTGTATGAAGGTGTTATCTCCCATGTTCGCAATCTGGCACCACTTTTTGCCAATTCAAATCGGAATCGCTCTGGCAACAAGCTCATTTTACTCACAAAAACGGCCAATACTCATTATCTTGCCGATATTGCTCCTGAACACCGGGCTAATGTAGTTGCTAGCTTCAGCCTCAATCCAGAACCCATTGCGGATTTGTGGGAAGGGAAATGGCCCGATACAGGTGAACGTATTACACCCTCTATCTCAAGACGGTTGGAAGCTATCCGCTATGCACAGGATGAAGGTTTTGAGGTCAGAGTGCGAGTTGACCCTATACTTACTGCTGATAGCTGGGAAGAACACTACGCTGCATTTGTAGCTGATGTAAAAGCTATGGGTATCAACTTCCGGTACTGGACATTGGGAACATACCGCGAAAAGAATAGCCAACTCGATGGATGGCGTGAGCGGTGGGGGCTTTTGCCGATGGAATGGCAACCACATGATAATGAATTAGTAAAGGATGGCACTCACAGGCATCTTCCGGAAGAGCGACGTATAGAGATTTATACAAAGGTAAGCAGCATCATTCGCCGCGAATTCCCCAGAGCGCGTATCAGCCTTTGCAAAGAGACTCACACTGTAAGACGAGCACTGGCATTATGCAATGCAGATTGCAACTGCTTAATCTGAAGCCCGAAATGTGAAAAGAGTGTTATTCTGGCTTAGTGGCCCTTCAATCTTAAGAATCCGACCTTCCTGTTGAAGCATTTTAAGGGCATTGGTTACGTGTGTGCTTTTGATCTTTCCGAACCATTCTTGAAGGATAGAAGTATAGATGTTTATTCGCGAGATAGCTTTTCCCTGACCTATTTTCCAGATATCCTCTTTAAGCCTGTTAACCTTATCCCGGGCAATTTCCTCTGGTGTAGGGTCTATTGGAAACAACTGAAGCTGATAACCCCGCAGTTCTTTAAACTCTTGCAGTTCTTTTTGATAATCTTCCTCGACTTTATAGACGACCTCACTGGCTAGAATTATTCCTTTAGCATGAGCAGTGGCAAATACCAGGTAATATTTGACTTTACCCTCCAGTGTCTTTATTGGATAGATATCGGCATAACCACTACCTCTTGATTGTTTAAACTGAGCTATAAGGCGCTCCTTATAGAGATCTAACGCATTTTGGAAACGCTCTTCCGCCGTTTTTCCAGCAAGTTGTGCTTTGAGATAGGTCAAATCCTTTGTTCCAAAAACGCTATCAAGTGTTTCTAAGTATTGTTCTGCATTAGGAAGTTGGGAGTCAAAAAAACCACGAAGGCGAAGGGCTGTCTGAGCATCAAAGCGAATCCAGAAGTCTGTGGAGGCATAGGGACTACGATTAATGATTTTCTCAATACTCATCCAGTCAATGCCCTTCAAGCCAAAAGGATCCAAAAAGCAAATAGTAGGTTGATTGCCTATTTTCCTCAAAATATGATTGATATTCTCTGTGAAAGAGCCTTGAAGGTTTAGAACAAGGTGGCGGAATTGAGCGGTGGCTGCCTGTAAGTTTGCATAACGTTTCTTATTCTCTTCAATGTTAATACACCTCAAAGCATACGGTTTACCTTCTCTTTCATATTGCTGAGCTAATTCTGCAATTCTGACAGGGGAGCCTTTAGAACCGTCATCATAAATACCTTCACCAGCAAAACCATCAATATAGTAAACCTGACCGAGTATTCCCATGATCTTAGAAGCAGCGGAAACATAATTCTCTAATAATTGAAGCTTACGTTCGGACCAGTCTTTCAGATCATCAAAAAAGTTGGGATTAGTTGGTGTCATTTGGCCCTCCTGCTTTATCAGCTATGATATCTCTATTTCAGATGTGGACATTATAATAACATATACAGCTAAAGTATTGCAATATCTTTAAGACACAATACATAAGAAAAAGCAGGCAATCAAGCTAATTACGCCTATTAGCTTGATTGCCTGCTTTTTCTTATGGAGTGATATGCCTATTGTGCCTTCGCCGCCGCTTTCTCGGTTTTGCGGCGTTTGGGGCGCTCGTGGCTGTGGCCGTTTTCGGCCTCTTTGCCTTTTGCCATCTTCTCAGTGGCGGGTTCGAGGGCCGCGTTGAGCACGTCGCGGATCTCGTTGGCGAAGACGAAGGTCATTTGCTCGCGCAGTTCGTGCGGGATGTCCTCCATCAGGTCCAGCTCGTTCTTTTTGGGCAGGATGACCGTGCGGATGCCGGAGCGATAGGCTGCCAGCACCTTTTCCTTGACGCCGCCGATGGGCAATACCCGACCTCGCAGGGTGATCTCGCCCGTCATGGCGACATCGGAGCGCACCTTGCGACCGCTGGCCAGCGAGACCAGCACAGTTGCCATCGTTACACCGGCGGAGGGGCCGTCCTTCGGAATGGCCCCGGCGGGGACGTGGATGTGGACATTCTGGTTCTCGTAGACGTTGACGGGCAAGCCGAGCATTTCGGCGTTGGAACGCACATAGGTCAGCGCTGTCATGGCCGACTCTTTCATCACGTCGCCCAGTTGACCGGTGAGGGTCAGGCGCGTCTCGCGGTCGGGCATGGTCGCGGCCTCGATGAAGATGATCTCACCGCCGACGGGTGTCCAGACCAGACCGGTTGCGATGCCGGGCCGGTCGATGCGCTCGGCGACTTCCTCGAAGAAGCGCTGGCGACCCAGGTATTCTGGCACCTGCTCCGCGTCGACATGGATGGGCGATGGCTTGCCCTCGGCGATCATCGTGGCGACCTTGCGGCAGAGCGAGCCAATCTCGCGTTCCAGATTGCGCACGCCGGCCTCGCGAGTGTAGTCGCGAGCGATGCGGCGCAGCGCGTCGTCCGTGACCGTCAGTTCGTCTTTCTTCAGCCCGTTGGCATCGAGCTGCTTGGGCAGCAGGTACTGGCGAGCGATGTGCAGCTTCTGCTCCTCGGTATAGCCGGAGAGTTCCAGAATCTCCATGCGGTCGCGCAGTGGCGCTGGAATGGGTTCCAGCGCGTTGGCTGTGGCGATGAAGAAGACTTTGGACAGGTCGAAGGGCAGGTCCAGGTAGTTGTCGCGGAAGTTAAAGTTCTGCTCAGGGTCGAGCACTTCCAGCAGGGCCGAGGACGGATCGCCGCGCCAGTCCGCGCCGACCTTGTCCACCTCATCCAGCATAATGACGGGGTCGTTGGTATCGACGCGGCGCAGCGTCTGGAGAATGCGGCCTGGCATGGCCCCAATATAGGTGCGGCGGTGGCCGCGAATCTCGGCCTCATCGCGAATGCCGCCCAGCGACATACGTGCGAACTTGCGTCCCAGCGCCCGCGCAATCGACTGCCCCAACGAGGTTTTGCCGACGCCCGGTGGGCCGACGAAGCAGAGAATGGGTTCGCGGTTGATCTGGCGCAGGGCATCCTGTGACAGCAGCGGCTGGTTGGGCCTGATATCCTCGACCTCGACGCCGTCCTCGATGGTACCCAGTTCCTCCATACGCTGCTTCTCCTGCGCCAGGCGGTCTTCCTTCAGGCGGCGCACGGCCAGGTATTCGAGGATGCGCCCCTTGATCTTCTCAAGATCGTAGTGATCCTGGTTGAGCACCTGGCGGGCGTGTACCACATCGATCTGCTCGCCCGTGCTCCTGCTCCACGGCAGGCTGACCAGCAGTTCCAGATAGGTGCGGATGATGCTGTACTCTGGTGAGACGGAGGGCAGCTTTTCCAGGCGTGAGAGTTCGCGATTGGCCTCTTTCAGCGCCTCTTCTGGCATATGCGCCTCTTCGATCTTGCGGCGCAGCTCGTTGACGGTCGCGATCTCATCGTTCTCTTCGCCCAGTTCGCGCTGGATGGCCTTCAGTTGCTCGCGCAGCATGTACTCGCGCTGCACCTTCGTGATCTCTTCCTGCGCACTGTTCTGAATCTTCTTGCCCAGTTCCAGAATTTCCAGTTCATGGGTCAGGTACGAACTGAGTTCTTGCAACTTGGCGTGGACGGAGTCGAGTTCCAGCACCTTCTGGCGCAGTTCTAGATCCATCGGCATGAAGGTGGCGATGACGTAGACCACCTGCAGCGGCTCTTCCAGGTTGAGTGTCGCGGCGGCCACTCCCTCCGGCACGTTTTGCACCAGCGAGACGTAGCGCTGGAAGTAGCTGATGAGGTTGCGCTTCATGGCCTCGGTCTCGTTGTCGTCCTCCTGGACTTCTGGCTTCGGTGTGATATGCGCTTCGAGGTAGGGCTTCTCCTGCGTGAAGCTGCCGATATCCACGCGCTCAAGCCCCTGCACGATGATCTGGATGGTGCCTTCGGGCATGCGGATCATGCGAGCCACCCGCGAGACGGTACCAACCTTGAAAATATCTTTCGGCCCGGCTGAATCGAGTTCGGCGTCTTTCTGCGCCACCAGAACGACCAGCCGGTCGCCCCGCATCACATCGTCGATCAGGTGGATCGAGCGTTCCTGGCCCACGCCGAGCGGCTGGATCGTGAAGGGATAAATGACGGTATCCTTGAGCGGCAGGACAGGCAGAACGTCAGGGATGTGCAGTTCCTCCTCGTCCTCGTCTTCGTCCCCCTCGTGGCGGCGTTGTTCGCGCCTGCTCGAAGAGAATCGTCGAAGCTCTTCTTCCCCTTCAGGCTCCTCCCGCTCCTCCTGCTGCTCCTGTTCGGTTTGCTTCTGCTCCGTATCAGTCTCAGTTGAAGCTGTTGGAGCAGCGCCTGCTTCTTGTTCAGCAGTATCCAGGGCTGCCACCTGATCTTCTTCCGGTAGAGTCTCCTGTGGAGTCTTCTGCTCCTTCTCTTCCTGTTCTTGTTCCTGATGTGTGAATTCGTTCTCCATAAAACCTTCTCAGCATATTGCAATGCTCTATAGAGGGCAGGGACAAGCCGCTGCCTCTACAAAAACGGGCAGGGACAAGCCGCTGCCCCTACATCTCTCTAGTGATACCTTCTGCGTCTTTCGTTGTTCGTTGTATTAGGTATACGTCAGGATGCATCATCTGGTGTCTTTTTTGGCAGGTCGACCCATAAGAAACCGTTCTCATAGCGTGCCTGCACGTGGTCTTGATCGAAGGGGGAGAGGATGAGAACTTCCACGCGAAACGGCCCATAGCGAATCTGGGCTTCGTGGTAGAGGTACTCTCCATGCTGGCTGTCGTCGCGGCGCTCGCCGCTGACCACCAGGGCATCTTCGTAGATTGTGACCTCGATATGTTCTTCGGACATCCCCGCCAGCTCGATTTTTACCGTCAGCATATCCGCCGACTCGCGGATATCCGCCATTGGACGCCAGGTAGTCGAGCGCTGGCTCATGGAATGCTGGCTTTGCCGCAGCGCCTCCTGTAACAATTGGCGATAATGGCGCTCCAATTGCTGCTGCGACCTATCGGCAATCCGATAGGTTGCGTATCGATAGCGCAATTGCATGGTGTGTTCTCCCAGATAAAGCTATGAGAAAGCAAAAGGCAAAGGGTAGAAATCAGTCAGCAAGGAGGAGACAAGCTTTCTTTTTTACCCTTTGCCTTTAAGTAAGCGTTGGCGTTACCGTTCTCTAAAACCGCTGCACCCGTCAATCAGTGAGAGGAAGGTCTTTCTCTCCATTGGCCAGCGCTTCCTGGCATTCCGGGCAGAGGTACTCAAACTCGGAATGGCTGTCGGAAAGCACATCGCTCTGAATGATGCGAGCATAGCGCAGACGAGTAGCCTTGTTACAACGAGAACAGATCACATATGTTTCCGAGATGGCGGTTCGTCGTGTTCCGAGGACATCTTCCTGCATGGACGATACCTGCCTTTCTGTCTGTTTTCAGTTCAAGAATCACAACAAGGGACAAAAGGTCAAAGGGCCAAAGATGGGCTTATGCGTCTCCAGACCTCGTTGTCAGGAAAACCCTTTTGATTATGGCATGTGAAAAAGAAAATTGCAAGTGAGTTTGACGCTTCCTGGCAAATTGTGCTACTATGTTTCTATATTCATCATGAATATGTATCTTGTTCGGCTTTCCAGTATTTCGGGTCGGAAAACCGGACAAATCGCCGGAGAAATGATGAGCGCGTGATTGCGGGACGCCCCTCCACAAACATGGAGTCGAGTATCCCCTACCAGAGACGAAGGCAAAAATCCATGATCACGCAAATGAAACGCTGGCTACAGAAGCTATTTGCATGGTGGCCCTGGCGCGAAGAGCCGGTCTCCACCTATGCTCCAATGGAACATCGCTTCAATATGGGTGTCAGCGCGGAGCCATTTCCGCGACCTCCCGTAGATGG
>DASTKE010000796.1:0-8524 GCA_035716105.1 Ktedonobacteraceae bacterium
CACCATCAAGGGCTGCACCAGGAAGAACCATGCCCACGGCGTGAAACCCTCAAAGATGAAATCCCAGAAACCGATGCCTCGACCTGGATACAGGCTCGAACTCTGATGGGTAATCAGGTCTAGAATAGAAATGGTACCGATACCGCTATTCGCCAGAATACTGGTCAGCATCACCACACCAACCAGGGCAAGCACCAGTGGCAGTTCATAGGAAATCATCTGCGCGGCGGAGCGCAGACCACCGATAAGCGAATACTTATTGTTAGAACTCCAGCCCGCCATTATCACACCTACTACGTCAATGGAGCTTGTGGCGACATAGTAGACAATACCGGTGGCAAGCGCCGTACCGGGCAGATTCACGTAGGGCGATAAGGGCAGGACAGCGAAGGCTCCGATAACAGGCATGAGAAAGACCGCGGGCGCAAGTAAGAAGACCAGCTTATCAGACTGGGCCGAGTGAATATCTTCTTTCAAAAGCAGCTTGCCGACATCGGCTACCGTCTGCAACAATCCCCAGGGACCGGTATGCACCGGGCCAACGCGGTCTTGCATCCAGCCCATTATCTTTCGTTCGGCCAGGACTAAGATCACCGCGCTCGTCAAGACGAACCCGAAGTAGGAGAGGAACGTGACCAGGAATTGCAGGAACGCCCATGAGAAGATTCCATGCAGCAACTGGCTCCCGATATCGTCACCAAATACAATTGCGATATGCATAAGATAACTCCCGTAAACAGAGCGCTAGCGATCAACCTCACCCAGTACGAGGTCAAAGCTGCCCATAATAGCGACTGTATCACTCATTTTATGACCGCGTATCAGTTCCGGCAAGATCTGCAAATTGACAAAGGACGGCCCGCGCAGCTTGGCGCGCCAGGGATATTCGCTGCCATCGCTGACGAAGTAGACGCCCAGTTCGCCCTTGCTGCTCTCGATCGCGAAGTACGACTCGCCGCGCGCCGGACGCAGGGCAATCGGCACACGCACGCCAATCGGACCGGAGGGCATTTGATCGAGCGCGACGCGACAGAGGCGGATGCTTTCATAGATTTCCTGGATGCGCACTTTGTAGCGGGCGTAGCAGTCGCCCTCCTGGCGCACCTGGGGATTGACCTTCACCTCACGATAGGCCATGTAGGGGCGATTGACGCGCAAGTCCCAGTTGATGCCGCTCCCGCGCAGCATTGGGCCGGTCAAACCATAGGCGATGGCCTGCTGCGGGTCGATATAGCCCACGCCCTGTGTGCGCGCCTCAAAAATCTCGTTGCCGGTGATAAGTATTTCCAACTCAACCATATGCTTATCAAGCGTGTCCAGAAACGCCTCGCACTCGGCAAGCCAGCCTTTCGGGAAATCGTGCAATACACCGCCAACACGCATATAGTTGACGTTGAAACGGCTCCCGGCCAGCGCCTCGAACATGGCCATGATGCCCTCGCGGTCGCGGAAGCACCACAGGACAGGAGTGAATGCGCCGAGGTCGAGCAAGTAGGTGCCGACAGCCACCAGGTGACTGCCAATCCGCTGCATCTCGTTCACCAGCAGGCGCATATACTGCGCCCTGCGCGACGGCTCGATGCCCATCACCTGCTCGACCGCACCGACGTAGGCCGTCTCGTTGAGCATCGGCGAGAGGTAGTCCGCGTTATCCATGTAGCGAATACCGCCCATCACCGGACGATTTTCCAGAATCTTCTCGATGCCGCGGTGCAGGTAGCCAAGAATAGGAGTGCATTCCACGACGGTCTCGCCTTCCAGGGTCATGACCAGGCGCAGAACGCCATGCGTGCTGGGGTGCTGCGGCCCCATGTTCAGCACCATTTCCTGCGAAACAAGCCCTTCCGGCGACTCCGCTAATTGTGTGTTCGCGCTTGTATCTGAAGTTGTTGCCATAGTGTTTCCTCAATTATCGTGATGTTGATGAACGCTGCTGCATCATTTTGCGCACGCGGACTGCGAAGCTGAAAGTCCAGAGCAGCGCCAGCAATGCCGCCATACCACCATATAAGAAATGATTCGGGTCGTTATAAAAAAAGGCAAAGGAGACGGCCATACCCCAGCAACCAAGCGCAACCATAGCCGGGAAAACGAGGCTCTGCACCCCCTGTGTTCGCGGTGAGAGCAACGAGTTCCTCCGGGTCGCGGTCGCCGACCTTGTTCCAGTCGCGGTAGCGCCGCTGCTCGCCACCTGCGTGCTGGCCCGATTGCCCGTCGCTGCTCCCGTCGCTTTGCGTGTACTACTTTTCTTGCGTTGTTTTACTTTTGGCATGGCATCTACTCTATTTCAAACTATTATGGCTTGTCTGGCGGCACCGACTCACCGGTGGATGTTGCAGCCTCCTGGTTCGCCGCTTCCTGAGCACCGTGGGAGGAGTGACCGAAGGTGGGAGTGCCGGGATGCAGGCGTTCTTCCTTGCCCTGCCCCAGTTTCTTCTGTACCACGCGCTCCAACCCCTGCTGCTGGAATTTGCCGGAGACTGCCATATTCGGATCGACCTGTGTCGTGGCCTGATCTTTCCTGGTAGTCGGCACCTGTTGGAAGGTCTTGAGCAGGGGATAGCCCACGAAATCATCGTCCAGCAGGATGCGGCGCAGGTCGGGATGGCCGACAAACTTGATGCCAAAGAGGTCGTAGGTTTCGCGCTCCAGCCAGTTGGCCGTCGGCCAGACGGAAACCACGCTATCCACTTCCGGCTTCTCGCGGTCGATGCGCACTTTGATTTGCAGCAACTGGCCTCGTGTGAGCGAACGCAGGTGATACACAGCCTCCAGGTGCGTCAACATATCGGTGCCGGAAATGCAACTTAACAGGTCAAAACCAAGTTGATCGCGCAGGAAACGGCACACAGCCACCAGCTGTGTCCGATCTATTTCCAGGCCAAGAAAATCACCTTTAATCAGCGCAGGTGTTACCGGCGCGCCCGTGATCTGGGCTATCGGCGCGAGGTCGCGGGCCAGCGCCGCGTTCTGATCGCGGTAGCCACCGGTACCCGTCTGCAAACTTCTTGAACGCGGTACTAAATCCATCGAGTCACTCCCTTGCGCCAGGCATAGACCAGACCCAGCGCGAGTACAACAATAAAGAAAAGGATTTCAATAAATCCAAAAAGGCCCAACTGCTTAAAGATGATCGCCCAGGCGATGATGAACACGATATCCACATCGAAGGCCACAAAGAGCAGGGCAAAGATGTAGAAACCGAGCGGATACTGCACCCTGGCGGTTCCAATCGGCACTTCGCCAGACTCGTAGGTCTGCAGTTTCTCTCGCGTCCGGCTATGAGGCGCGAGGATATTGGAGACGGTCATCGTGAGCAGAACAAATATGAAACCCGCGGCCAGCAAAATGGCGGCATATAAATATGCAGGATTGATAGGCGTTGACACGAGTCTTTCCTCCCATATTCGTCCCGTGTTGCTTCACAGGGACGAGAAGATGCTGCATAGATTATAGCACAGGGGAAAAGAGGCGACAATTCAGCAGCTTATGAATGTGCGAACATGAAAACGAGGAACACCGGGCTGCGCCCGGTGTTCCTCGTTTTCACGTTCGCACATTCATAACTGTGGCATCTGGACTGTTTCGGGCTTTGCCAGCAGGTTGATACCTGTGATGCCGGTGTATTGATCGTTATCGGTGATAGAGACGATGATGACGCTGACGTTATCTTCGCCCCCGCCATCCAGAGCAGCCTGAATGAGCGCATCTCCGGTCTGATCAGGATTGTGAGCCGCGTTGCGCACGACTTGCAGAATATTGGGATCGCGCACCATATCCCAGAGACCATCGCTGCATAATAGCAGTTCGTCACCCGGTATCAGATCGACAAAGAAGGAGTCGACCTCAACGGCTGGTTTCTCACCCAGGCTGCGATAGATTTGATTGCGCTTGGGGTGGGTGTAGATATCATCGGGCTTGATGATTCCGGCCTCAACGAGACTGGCGACGACCGAATGGTCATTGGTGATCTTCCTGAGTCCCTCCGGCTCACGATAGAGGTAGGTGCGGCTATCGCCCACGTTTGCCACGATGGCAGTTGAGCCGACGACGAGCGCAGAGGTCATCGTGGTTCCCATATCGGCCCGCTGCTCCATGTTGTGCTGGAATACGGCTTCGTTGGCACGCTGCACACCCTCAACCAGCAGGTTCTTGAGCGCTTCGCGATCTAGATTCTCCCCTTTTGATAACAAAGGCAACATGTGATTGATGATCGTCTGGATAGCCAACCGGCTGGCGTCCTGCCCATTGGCATGACCGCCCATGCCATCGGCCACGACAAAGAAGCCAAAGGGTTGAGGTGATGCATTGAACATGCCCTCGCCCTGTGCCGCGAAGAGGCTATCTTCGTTTGGCTTATGTTTGCGTTTGATACCGCGGTCGGTGCGCGTCCCCACCACAAGACCCAGCCGACCATTTCCTGCCTGCCGGATATTGTAGGGGATCGTCTTCTCTGTATCTTCTAGCCCGTTTCCTGGTTGGTTCGGTGGCAACGGCACCAGCGTCGGTTGATTTTCAATTGCGTAAGGCGACGGAGGAGCGGAAGGCTGAGGCGAAAACGGTCTTGTCGCCTCCATATCCACTGGCATTCCCTGCTGTTGCGGATTTACCTGCAAACGCAATCCTGAAGCCGATGGTGAGAGCCAGGTATGACACTTCGGACAGTGCTGCGAGGTGGTAGGAATCACTGTTCCGCAATGAGGACAGGGTGCCTCGCGCACCGGCGACATTTGTGGGACAACGGGTGACATCTGTGGAGGCACAGGCGCGGCTGGAGGTAGAGGTGCGCCTGGCGACATGGGAGCAGTGGGAGCGGCTGAAGATGGCATCTGACCATTGCTCGCATTCATGGTTGGCGCACCTGCTTGCGCCGTGACCACAGGCGGCGGGGGATTTGGCCAACCGGCTCCCTGCCCTTGCCTTTGTTGGGACTCCATACTGGCAATATATTGCGCATCTTTTTCTGCTTTTCGCTGCGCGGACTTCTCTTCCTGGTTGAACCGGGCCAGACCGCTTCGTCGCTTGAGAAACAGAGTGGCTACAACCAGAATCACCACCAGCACGACCAGCGCAACGATGCTTCCCAACAGCAGAGGCGAGGACAAAAAGGCATTGCTCCCTTTGTTCGCAGGAGCAGAGGACGCAGTTTCTGAACCTTTATTCCCCGCGCTCCCACTCGACTGCAATTTCGCGGCTGCCAGAGCTGCAAACGTGGTTCCCGCCACAAATTGCTGATTCGCGGTGGTCGCCTTCTGGAAGTCACTGCGCGCCACGGCATAATTGTGTGCCACATAGTACGCTTGAATGCCGCTATCCCAGTTATCATGCAGCAAATTGGCCGGATGCGTATTCAGTGCGGGAACACTTGCCATCAGGTCTGTAATAGTGGTTATGGTTGGTGCCGTTCCTGATCCTGTAAGATGCATACTTACTAACGATCCGGTCTTATCGACGATAGGCATCCCTGGCTCTACAAAAGTGGAGGTAAGCGAGACGGCTTGAGGCGAGAGAGATTGTTGCGCATCTAGTACTGTAGGAGGAGCAGAAGCAGCAGTAGCAGAGGTATTCATCAACTCAATGCCCTGTTCTTGCGCGACACTGGTGATACTTGACTGAGCAAGGTTGAAGTATGGTTGAAGAGCGGGAGAGGAGAAGCCAAAGAGCGCTAATCCCTGATTACAATTGGCGGTGTTTTCACAGGTCACGTCACCGGTCTTGACAGCAAGTGTCCCAATGAGAGCGTTGTTCGGCTTCGTATTCGTATACTCATTGCTGACAAACACCTGAATTTGTGAAAGCTGAACTGATGCTGGAACAGAGGTATTGCTGGTACCACAGGTCATCTTATCGGGATTGAGCAGGCTGCCATCAGTCAACACCCACACGTTCTTTGCTGTCGCATCACCAGAGGGGGTTGAACTACTTACCAGCGCTCCCAGGCCGGTACACTGCAATTTGCTTCCGCCCGGTAAGGGAAGGGCTGTCCCTTTAGGGGAGGGAGTATTGCCAGTAGCGATATAGGTTACAACGATGCGAACGACGGAGACGCCAGCCTGGGCTACGTTCTGGGCAGGATCGGTAGCAAGCGTAGAGGAGGAGACGAAAGCGAAAGCGCTGGCGGGAAGCGCGAGGAGCAGGGCAGTGAGCACGAGCACCGCGCCGAGCACAAGGCGTACAGGCAGTCCAATGCCCCTTTGCATGGGAATGTTCAAACTATGCGTACTCATAAACTCTTTCTCCCTTTTGTCGGATCTACCCCACATCACGCTCTCATCTTCCCAACCGGCTTTTCAAACGCTGGTAGAGTGCCTGTACCGCGTCCTTCATGACTGGATTACTCGATAAAGGTCCGATAATATATCCACACTCGCGCCATGCATCTTCCAGTTTGCCCTCGTTCTCGTAGACCTGGCTCAACAGGAAACGAGCCTGGTGATTGGCCGCATCGAGCGTGAGCACCTGCACATAGGCCCGTTCGGCCACTGGAAGCTGGTTGAGGCGCGTCGCGATCTGCCCTATCTTATAGAAAAGCCCCGGCTGTCTTCCCGCCAGGCGCGCCGCTTCCTGGTATTCACGCAGCGCCGGTTCCAACTGGTTCGTCTCTTCATAACACTGTCCCAGGCGCTGGTGAGCTTCAACATCATTGGGCTTGAGACGGAGCGACTGCGTATACTCAGGAATCGCCTGCACCGGCTGGCGACGTAAAAAGAGCCAGACATCACCAATCAGCTTGTGGGTCTCTGCATCGTTCGGGTTGAGTTGTAACGATTTGGCGTAAGCCTGCATCGCCTGCTCAATTGCAGGTGGCTGGCGGCGCGCAAAGACCTGCCCGAAGATTCTATGCACCATCGCATTATTTGGTTCGACGGCGTAGCCACGCTGCACGGCAGTATACGCGGCCTCGATCTGCCCTGAATTCAAAAAGCCCAGCGCCGCGATGATATGTTGCCCACCCGGCCCTGTCGTACCAATTGTGGCCTGCGTTGGTGGGGGTACGAGCTGCGACGGCTGAGAAGGCACGTTGCCGGCCACCGTTCCCACAGGGGCCATCACCCGGCTCGGCGTCTGCTGATTCGCCGGTCGCAACGCCCCTGGCCCGGCAAAGGTATTGACAGGTGGCGTGGCCACGATGGACGGCAGGTTGATGATGGCGCGCTCCATTTCACCCGCGCTGCGCCAGCGTTGCTCCAGCACGGGGGCCAGCGCCTTCATAACTACCCCTTCAAAGGCCGGTGAAATATCCGGGCGCAGCGTGCGCACAGGCGGAAACGAGAAAATGCTCGGCTTATTGTTAGCGGCATCGTGGTGCGTTAGCAAGCGGTGCAGCGTCGCGCCCAGAGCGTAGATATCGCTGCGTGGTTCCGGCATGCCATGCAGTTGCTCCGGCGGCGCGTAGCCAATGGTCATGATGATGGTAGCTTGCTGCTGCGACTGGAAGGTACGAGCAATACCAAAGTCGATCAGCTTCACCTCATCGCGGGTCGTGACCATGATATTTGAGGGTTTCAGGTCGCGAAAGATAATAGGCGGCGTCAGATTATGGATATAGTTCAAAACACTGCAAATTTGCTGTCCCCAGCTGCGCGCCCGTGCCTCGGAAACGCCTCGCGCACCGTTGAGGCCAGCCACGTTGCCCTCTTTTTCCAGCAACTCTCCGAGAGTACGTCCTTCAATGAAATCCATCACCAGGTAATGCCTGCCGCTCTCAACAAAGAAGTCGCGCACACGTGGAATGCAGGGATGGTTGAGATCAAGCAGCAGCGTTGCCTCACGCCCAAACCATTCCACCGCCTGAGTACGGTCCCCATCGCTCTGGAACTCATCAAGCATTTCCTTGACCGCGCAAGGCCGATTAAAACGAGTATCGAGCGCCCGGTAGACGGCACCCATACCACCGGCGGCCACCAATTTTTCGATGCGGTAGCGCCCGCTGGATAGCTCAATACCGGCTGCTAACCGGCGATGATCATTGCCATTTGTCGCCACACCCGCGTAGGATGATGAAGCGGAGGCAGAGCCTGATGCGGATGAAGGCGGTCCCGATACCGGATTCTGCGCCAGAGGCTGCGCCCCTCCCGCGGGCAGGGGAAATTCCGGCTCAGTTCCCCCCGGACCACTCTGTGGTGTAGCCGGATTACCTATAGATGCTGCCTGTTTGGGATCATATGGATAATTGCTTGACATACTTCTACACCGCTCTTAAATTCTACCTGAACTCCGCTCTCACCTGCATGAAACTCTCAACCTTACCGGTCAGAAGTCCAAGATAACACTTCCCGAATATAACCTATGCAATTGTTATACTGCGGGCATTATAACATATTCTCTTTGGGTAGCACAGTGGCTAAGAACACCGCGCTACTGCGGCACGGTTCACATTTCTAGTAGAGTGTTTATAGTATCATCCGGGTACCATTGTATCAAACGCCAATCATTTTGGGTCCCCATCCTTGGAGGGGAAACCAGATGTCGTAGGGGCGATGCCTTGTGCTCGCCCGCTGTAGCTGAGATGCGGGCGAGCACA
>DASTKE010000797.1:0-3071 GCA_035716105.1 Ktedonobacteraceae bacterium
CCTTTGATATATCAAGCGTCCTGGGGAACAATCCCCCCATCGCCTTTGTGACGACAATATCCTGATCGATCAGTCGTGCCAGCTCCGCGCCGCTCTCCGCGTCGATAAGATAAGAATTTTCTCCCATAGGAGGATTGGCCGGCATATGCTCCTTCTCCTTCATGAAAAGCTTCCATTTCCCTGGCTATTATACAGTGGAGATTTTTATACCGCAATACATCAGTATTGCAGGTAAATGTGGACAACAACGCATAAATTTTCCCACATGACAGGCGGCGCATTTTGGAGTACCATATAGAGCAATGACAACAAGAATAACCTGTCGGGATACAATTTATAGCGAACCATACGTATCAATTGAGGCTCCAGGCAGGCCACCCGCAAGGGGTGGCCCTACTATACTCGATTCAGCCCTGTGAGCCATGTTCGTATATAGTAGGGCCACCCCTTGCGGGTGGCCTGCCAGATAGCGTATCAAGTGGACTTTAGCGAGGAGACCTTTGACGGTGCAGGATATTGACGCGGTACTGAAGCAATATTTTGGGTTTGAGGATTTCTGGCCGGGGCAGCGGCAGGTGATCCAGCAGGTGCTGGCAGGAAAAGATGCCTTTGTGCTGATGCCGACGGGCGGCGGCAAGTCGCTGATCTACCAGTTGCCAGCGCTGGTGCTGCCGGGGCTGACCGTCGTGGTCTCGCCGCTGATTGCGCTGATGCAGGATCAGGTGGACCGCTTGCAGGCCAACGGCATTGCGGCCACATTTATCAATAGCTTTTTGACTCCGGCTGAGCGCTCGCAGCGTGAGCGAGACGCCATCAACGGGCGCATCAAGCTGCTCTACGTCGCGCCCGAACGCCTGCTGGGCAGCAACTTCTTGCACCTGCTCGACCAGGTGGAGAACAACGTGGGGCTGTCGCTTGTGGCCGTGGACGAGGCGCACTGTGTGAGCGAGTGGGGACACGATTTTCGCCCGGAGTATCGCCAGCTTGGGCAACTGCGCGACCGCTACCTGGAAACGCCCATGCTGGCGCTGACTGCCACCGCGACCGAGCGCGTGCGCGACGACATTCTGGAACAACTGCGGCTGCAAGACCCGCATATTCACATCGCCAGCTTCAACCGTCCCAATCTGTATTACGAGGTGCGCCAGAAGCACCAGGGTTCATACAAAGAACTGGTGCGGATGCTGCGCGCGCTGGATGGCGCGTCCACCATTATCTACTGCTACAGCCGCAAGAACGTTGATGACCTGACGACGGCGCTGGAACGCGACGGCATCCAGGCCATTCCCTATCACGCCGGTCTCTCCAACGAGCAGCGCAGCGAGAATCAGGCGCGCTTCATTCGCGACGATGTGCCGGTGCTGGTCGCAACCATCGCCTTCGGTATGGGTATCGCCAAGCCGGATGTGCGGGCTGTCATCCACTACGACCTGCCGCGCAACCTGGAAGGCTACTATCAGGAGTCGGGCCGCGCCGGACGCGATGGACAGCCCGCGCAGTGCGTGCTCTTCTTCAATGCCGGTGACAGGGCGAAGCACAATTTTATCATCGGACAGCGCGAAGACCTGCACGAGCAGCGCATCGCACTCCAACAACTGCAACAGGCGACGGCCTATGGCGAAAGTACCGATTGCCGCCGCCGCATCCTGCTGGGCTACTTCGCTGAGGTCTACGAGGACGAGAACTGCGGCAACTGCGATAACTGCCTGCATCCACTGGAGATGGAGGACCGCACCATCGACGCGCAGAAATTCCTCTCCTGCATCGTGCGCACGCGAGAACGCTTCGGAATGGGCTACATCATCGAAATCCTGCGCGGCGCGAACACGCAGAAGATTCGCGAATATAACCACGAGCAGCTTTCCACTTATGGCATCGGCAAAGATCGCAGTGCCGACGACTGGCGGCGGCTCGGTCGCTCGCTGCTGCATCAGGGTCTGTTGAGCGAGACCACCGACGGCTATCCTATCCTGCGGCTGAACTCGCTCTCACGCGAGGTGCTGCGCGGCCAGCGCGAGGTGCAGGTTGCCATGCCAGCACCGGTCAAAGTGCAAGAGGAGGTGACGGCAGCAGAGAAGAAGAAGTCCAGGTTCCCCGAACTCTCGCCGGAGGAAGAGGGTCTGTTCCAGCACCTGCGCACGTTGCGCAAACGCCTGGCCGACGAACTGGGCGTGGCACCCTACATCGTCTTCTCCGACGCCTCCCTGCACGATATGGCACGCTGGCGACCGCTGAGCCTCGACCACTTCTCGCGCATGTCTGGCGTGGGCGTGCGCAAGCAGGAAGCCTACTACACGCCCTTCACCGAAGCCATTCGCGCCTACTGCGAACAGCACAACCTGGAGATGGACCTGGAACCACCGCAGCCCGCGAAACCCGCGAAGCCGGAAAAACCAGAGAAAGCCGCCGAGGAGGCTCCCATCAGCGCCGGGCCATCCACGCGCCAGATCACGCTGGACATGTACCGCGAGGGTCTGAGCATCGAGGAGATCGCCGAGCGCCGTACACTGAAAGCCAGCACCATCGAGAGCCACCTGGCCGAACTGCTGGAAGCCGGAGAGGAGATCGATATCGAACGGCTGGTGCCGCCCAGCCGCTACGAGGTCATCCTGAACGCCTTCACACAAGTCGGTGATGGCGCGCTCAAGCCCATCAAAGAGTTCCTGGGCGATGAGTACTCCTACGGCGAGATCCGCCTCGTCCGCTCTGCCATGCGCCGCCCAGTATAACCCATCCGTAGGGGCCGATCAATCGGCGATGGGCGCGATCAATCGGCCCCTACGGCCAGGGCTATTTAAAAGTCAGCAAGCATCCAAGCAAGAGGTGAACCGCATGTGCAGGAAAAGCATCAAAGAACCGCATTCAATGGAGAGTCCATTCTGCTTGTCGCCCACGACGGCTTCTTTGAGAACCAGGCCGGTCTGCGCTTCATAGAGAGCCACCTGATGCATCTTCTGTTGATCGGGAGCTTGATGCCCCTGTGTGCCGCGCAGAGTCTTGCCATCGAGGGCCACATGCTCATGCACCTGAGCTTCGGCTTGTCCAAGCAGCCGACTCGGTTCATCGGCACA
>DASTKE010000798.1:0-3106 GCA_035716105.1 Ktedonobacteraceae bacterium
TGCTCCATCTACTCCGCCCCCGACTCCAACTTCATCGCCATCGCCAGCCGCCCGTAACGCATCATTGCTTTCCTACGCCTACGCCAGACCCTATGATGACCTCCTCTGTTTTACCGATGATTTCGCTGTCAAAGAATACGAATCGCAGCTCCACGGCTAGCTGATATGGGAACGTCGTAGGGGCGGCAGCTATAGAGCGGGCATGTGCTACCTGTTGTCGATAGGGGACGGTTGTGATATGCTGAACGTGGGCATTATCCATAGCTTTGCATTTTCAGCACAGCGCTTTTAGCAATCAGAAAGGTTGTATCTACGACGAACCAGCAAGAAGACTTTGACGATAAAGAACGAGGGTATGCTCTCAGTGAGTTGGGAAATCCCAACGACGAGGAGAGCAAGGCCAGGCAGCAGGCCGAACGTGAGAACGCCAAACGGGTGATGCGAGAAAGTGGCCTGGCTGAAATGTTGATCGCCATCAATAAGAACCTGCTCAAAGGGCGAGGTGCGTTTGAAGAATACGGCTCGATGGTGCTCTTCAAGTGGGGAACCTTCACCACGCGCCGCCACCTCTGGATTGAGATACAAGACAACACCATTCGTTTCCGGCTGGCACCGCACCTCAAATGCAGCGCCCCGGCACCCATCTGTGACGGCGAATATCACACCTTCACCAGCGCTATGTGGGCAGACCACACGTTTCTCTCGGCGCAACTGCAAAAGTATTACGAAAAGCCCGTCGCGGAAAGCTCAGTCGATTAATCGATGTCCTCTATTGGTTCAAGCGCGAGGGTCTGGATAACCCCGAGGCCGCTCAGGAAGCGACGGATCGTCTTGTAGCTCTGGTCGGCGTAAAAATCCTCTCTATCCGCCTCGCTGGCCCAGCTTAAAAGATTTAGGAAGAGCGAGCCATGCGTATAGGGGATATCATCGATGGCGCTATCACCCGATTGTGGCTGTGTAGTCTGGAGCTTTCTGATTGGTGAGGTGGGCGTTGCATCCTTCACGCCTCGTGCGAGGAAGGCGAAGGCCAGCGTTGGCTGTGCCGCTTGCCGCCGCAGGCTCTCGATCCAGCCGCGCTGTGCCAGGTCGGCCTGATCTGGCCGAATGGTTGCCAGGTGCGCCGCCGCCAGCGCTGGTCTGGCTCCAGGACGGCTATAACCCCAGTGATAGTGCATCAACCATTGTTCCGGCGGCGCGGTCAGCAACTCTGTTGGAGACGACAGCAGCAGTTGTCTCGGGCTGTGCCGCTCTTGCGCCTGTTGCCAGCAGTCTTCATCCTCCCAGGTTGTAAGGATGAGATAGTAGCCATCATCCCCACGGCTGCGATAAAAAAGGGATGCCACCTGCCCCTGGGCGTTGCGTACCGTGTCCAGAATCAAGCGTATGCGTGTCTGCCCGTCGTTTTCCTTGCCGGGCAGCATTTGCGCCAGTGTAATCGCCAGCAGTTCCATATCTTCCCATTCCGTTCTTCCGCTAAGCCCTTGTGATTGCGGCCTGTCTCTAGTATACTGAAGTTACGAGCCGAATCATAGATTCATAGCCTTCTTTTCGTACCATTCATACTATGCCCATAGGACTGTTTGTCCCTGTCACAATCAACAGGACCAGTGAGGAGGACGCGATGCTCGACCCCGAAACGAACCGGAATGCCGTGGAGTGGAAACAGGCAGGGCCGGAAGACGCCGCTATCTGGGTTTCCGTGACCCGCCGCAGTGCCGACCAGATCCACTTTGAGAGCGAAGATTCACAGCTTGCCCGTTATAAAGAAGAACCCCCGGAAGAGCAGGCGCAGCGCTACCTGCTGTGGCGTGATGATGTTCCTGTTGGACGCCTGCGTTTCTTTGCTCGCGGTGATACCGCCGAGCTTGATGGGCTGGTACTCCTGCCCGAAGCCGGCGGCATTGTCGCGGCGCAGGTCGTCTCCGAAGCGCTTGTGCGCTCAGCCGCGCTGAACGCTCGTCATCTCAAGGCGACCTATCCCGCCGCCTACATCGCCTCGTTCGCCGCCGCGGGCTTCAAACAGGAGCGTAACCGCACGGGCATGATGGCTCCCACCAATGTCTCCGTGCCGCTGTCTCCGACGCCCGCCTCACTGCGTGTTCGCCAGATGACCGTGGAT
This sequence comes from Ktedonobacteraceae bacterium, assembly GCA_035716105.1. Taxonomy (GTDB): domain Bacteria; phylum Chloroflexota; class Ktedonobacteria; order Ktedonobacterales; family Ktedonobacteraceae; genus CADDYT01. The sequence continues at coordinate 2,120 of DASTKE010000798.1, forward strand.
GATGCCGATCAGGTTGGGACATTGCTGCAACGCGCCTATGCCGGTGGCCCGGATAATCGCCATCCCGACCTGGCAAGCTGGCGTGCGGAGGTACGCGCCATTCAGGAGGGACACTGCGGCCCCTTCCTGCCGGAAAGCTGTTTTGTGGTGGAACACTCCCTCGACCGCTTTCACCTGGCGGGAGCCATCATGACCCATATCGAGCGCGGCGTAGCTCGCATCCATCACACGGCGGTCGCGCCAACGTTCCGGCACGTGGGCCTCGGCCAATTGCTGGTCGTGAAGGCCATGCAGTGTTTGCACGAACAGGACTTCTCCTCGGTCATTCTCTATGTCACGCTCGGTATTCCCGCCGTGAGCCTCTATCACCGCCTCGGCTTTCTGGAGGTTGGTCCCACGTATATTGAGGCCGAGCGTATGCTGGCGCAGTAGAAGGCGCTATCAGAGGAGGTGTCCCATTCCTTTTCCGGGTGAGTTCGCGCTGATTGCTCGCCTGACGAAAGATCTGGTGTCGCGGGCAGATACCGTGCGGGGCGTTGGCGACGATACGGCTATTCTGGATACCGGCGGCGATATGCTGTTGCTGGCGACCGTCGATAGCCAGGTGGAGGGCGTCCACTTTACCCTGGGGGTATGCAGCCCGGAGCAGATTGGCCGCAAAGCGCTGGCAGTCAACTTGAGCGATATCGCCGCGATGGGCGGTGAGCCGCGCTATGCCCTGGTTTCTCTGGTAATACCACCGCATCTCTCACCCGAACTGCTGGAAGCCATCTATGCAGGCATTCGTGCGGAAGCCAGCGAGTTTGGAACAGCGATTGTCGGTGGCAACATTGCCGGTAGCGGCAGGGGTGAGCAGCTCATACTCGATATCACGCTGCTCGGTGCGGTTGAGCGTGGTCACGCTATTTTACGCTCCGGGGCGCGGGTAGGCGATGTGCTCTGCGTCACCGGTACGCCTGGCGACTCTGCCGCCGGTCTCTATGCCCA
>DASTKE010000799.1:0-2354 GCA_035716105.1 Ktedonobacteraceae bacterium
CGCGGCGCTTCTCATCGCTGTATACATCCGAAAACAACCTAAAATGACCTATAACTCAACGTCTGCGATGGAGTTGAGTATCCAGGTGGGGCGATAGGGGAAGCGGTCTACCATGTCGCGTGTGGTGACGCCCGTGAGCACGAGGATGGTTCTCAGGCCGCTCTCAAGCCCGGCGACCATGTCGGTATCCATGCGATCACCGATGATTGCCGAGTCCTCGGAATGAGCATTGATCGCACGCAGGGCGGTACGCATCATCAACGGATTCGGTTTGCCGACAAAATAGGCGGTGACGCCCGTTGCAGCACTGATTAACGAGGCGACTGCACCGGTCGCGGGGACGATGCCTCCTTCGCCCGGCCCCATCACATCGGGGTTGGTGGCAATGAAGCGTGCGCCCGCGTTGATGAAGCGAATGGCGCGGGTAATGCGTTCAAAACTGTAGGTCATCGTCTCGCCCAGCACGACATACTCCGGCTCCTGGTCGGTCAGCACATACCCGATATCATGCAGCGCCGTCGTCAGGCCCGATTCACCGATGGCGTAGGCTTTTCCGCCCGGTCGCTGTGAATGCAGAAATTGTGCAGTTGCCAGCGCCGAGGTGAAGATAGCTTCAGGCGGCACATCCAGCCCCATATAGTGCAGCCGCGTTTGCAGATCACGCGGCGTATACTCCGAATTGTTCGTGAAAATCAGAAAAGGAATGCTCTGCTCGCGCAAGCGCTGGACAAAATCCGCCGCACCCGGTATTAGTGTATTGCCTTTCAGCAGCACCCCATCCATATCAATCAAATAATTCTTGACGCCTTCCATACCGATTCCTCTTTCTCTGTTAATTGCCACGCCGCCTGCACACATTGTTTGAGCAGCATCACGTTGGTGAGCGGGCCGACGCCGCCGGGGACGGGTGTCAGCGCTCCAGCCACTTCGCGCACAGAAGCAAAATCGACATCGCCGACGATGCCGCCGGGGAGCGCATTGATGCCAACGTCGATAACGACCGCGCCGGGTTTTACCATGTTGGCAGTAACCATGTTGGCGCGGCCTGCTGCCGCCACCAGCACATCCGCCAGGCGCGTCAGAACCGCGAGATTCGTGGTGCGCGAGTGAGAGATGGTCACGGTAGCGTTTTTCTGCAAAAGCATCATGCCCAGCGGCTTGCCCACCACGTTGCTGCGGCTGATAACGACGACTCGTTTGCCTGCGAGCGGCGTCTGCGTGCGCTCAAGAATCTCCATCACAGCCGCTGCCGTCGAGGGCAGAAAGCTGGGCAAGCCCAGGAAGAGATTCCCGGCGCTGCGGGGACTGATGCCATCGATATCCTTGCTGGAAGCAATAGTATCGGCCACCATTTTTTGCGACAGGTGCGCCGGAAGCGGCATCTGTACAAGAATGCCATGCACAGCGCGGTCGCTGTTCAACTGGAGCAGCATGGCCCGCAACTCGTCGGCGGAGGTACTGGTTGGCAATTGTTCGAGACGAGCATTGACGCCCACGTCCTCGGCCAGGCGCAGAACTGCCTTACTATAAACGCCCGATGCCGCGTCACCGCCCACGCGCACAATTACCAGCCCCGGAGGCTGTCCCTCTTTTCCCTGCCTTTCGACGTAGCGGCGCACCTCGTCGCGCAGTTCCGCTTTGATCTCCGCGCTCATAGCTCGTCCATCTAGAATCTGTGCTGTCACGACCGCTCCCCCACAATCATCACGATGCGCTGATTACCGACGGTGATGGTATCCAGCGCCCGGCTCAGTCGATCACCCAGCACGTTGATCAGTTCCTCGTCTTTCATGGCCTGAAGATTGATACGCACCATCCAGGAAGCCCCGGCTGCCGCGCTGGACGCCAGGATACCACCTGTGGCGATATCGCTCAACACGCTCTTGTTGCCGATTTCCGCGATGCGCTCGCAATAGAGCACCAGTTCTGCCGCGTTCTCGACTACCTCAAGCGGCACCAGCGCGGCCTCGACCAGTTGGTTCTGAATGGCATTGCTGCGCTCGGCCTTCTCCTCGCCGGTCACTCGCGGCAGCTTGTACGCCGCCGAAAGCTTCCCATACGCCTCAATATCTGCCTGCATTAGCTCCTCGAAGCGATGACGCAGTCGCTCTGTCTCTTGCAGCAACTGCTCCATCTCTGGATGCACATCGATATACTCCGGCTTGTGAACCGTCAACTGCGCCACCATGCTCGCCAGCCCGGCAGCCATCGCCCCGGTCAGCGCCGAAGCAGAGCCACCACCCGGCGTCGACTTCGCCGAAGCCAGATCGTCGAGAAAGGTTTGCAATGACTCTTCCAAATACATGTTTCGCTCATTTCTCTATAGAGAGGCCACACGCACGCCTTGCTACCTG
>DASTKE010000800.1:0-2025 GCA_035716105.1 Ktedonobacteraceae bacterium
CGAGCTTGGAGCGCACCACTTCCTGACGCTCACGCTCTGTATCGCCCTGTTCGAGCGGGACTACGCGGAGCCGCTGGGGTTCCAGCGCGAGTATGGGCGCAAGCTCCAGCACTGGTCGCTGCCCTACCCGGACATCACCACGTAACGAGAACCGGTGAGCAGGCAAGTCAATCTGAGGGCTGTATGGCAAAACTGCGACAAGGAGAAAAGAGCGTGACTGAGAGACTTTTGACGACGGTTGTGGGAAGCTATCCTCAACCCGAGTGGCTGGTTGATCGCAAGAACTTACAAAACCGATTACCGCCGCGCATCCGAGCACGTGAAATCTGGCGCATCCCGGAGCCTCTGCTGCAACAGGCCCAGGACGATGCCACCCTGCTCGCCATTCGTGACATGGAGCGCGCAGGCATAGACATTATTTCTGATGGGGAGATACGAAGGGAGAGTTACTCCAACCGCTTCGCCACGGCGTTAGGCGGCATAGACCTCGATAATCCAGGGGTGGCCCTGGATCGCACAGGCCATCCCAACCCTGTCCCACGGGTTGTCGGTCCGATCCGCCGCTTATACCCGGTTGAAGTACGCGACGTGGAGTTCCTGCGACGCAACACCAGCCATCGCATCAAAATCACCGTGCCAGGCCCTTTCACCGTCACCCAGCAGGCGCAGAATGACTATTATCATGATGAGAAAGCCCTGGCATTGGATATCGCGGCAGCCATCAACGAGGAGATCAAAAGCTTGCAGGCGGCAGGAGCAGACGTGGTACAGATTGATGAACCGTATCTGCAAGCGAGGTCGGAGAAGGCCAGAGTGTATGGGGTCGAGGTCATTAACCGGGCGCTGGAAGGAATTGAAGGAACGACGGCACTGCACCTCTGCTTTGGATATGCGGCGATCGTTCATGACCGGCCTCCCCACTACTCATTCCTCACAGAACTGCATGATTGTGTCGCCAGACAAATTTCGATTGAGGCGGCTCAACCAGGTCTTGATCTCTCGGTACTTCGGGGATTAGCCAATAAAACCATCATTGTTGGCGTCTTGAATCTGGGCGATATGGAGGTAGAGACGCCGGAGACAGTGGCAGGGCGAATACGCTCAGCCCTTCAGTATGTCGAGCCGGAGCGCCTGATCCTGGCACCGGATTGCGGCATGAAATACCTGCCACGGGAAGTAGCCTTTGGCAAGCTACGTGCGTTGGTCGAAGGAGCCAGGATGGTGCGACAGAAATTGTAATATTGGGACCCTAAACGAACGGTGTTCCAGCGAGAACTATTGCCAGATTATTTGGAACCGTGTCAGCAATTGCTCGCTGCCCTTTCGAGAGGCACAAATGTACCGGTGATCTCCTGGTACGCAGCAAGCTCCTCTTCACGATAGAGGTACAGGGCCTGCAGGACTGGCCGGTCGCTGATAGCAAACAAATCGGCTCTTGCTGACGCCTCGTGGTCAACGCTTGCCCAGGACGGGGCAACGAAGATATCGCCAGGTCCCCAATCGAACCGCACGCCATTGATTACCGAGCGACCGCTGCCTTGAAAGACGACATAGACGGAACTGCCCGTTTTGCGCCGGGTGGGCGTGCGCGTGCCGGGATAGACGCGGTGCATTTCGCAGGCGAACGTACTGACCGCCGGGCTTCCCGAGAGGGGGTTCACGTACTCAAGGCTGATTATGGGACCACCACGAGCCTGATGCAGCGCTTCAAGCGTTCGCTCGGTCTCCGCCCAACGGTAGCGCAGGAGTGGTGAGTGCGCGACAGGAGAGCTGACGCCCAGCTCACGCAGCCCTACCCCGGCAAATCCCTGTTCAGAGAGATTGTGACCGTCCACAGGCTGCAATTGGTCAGGGTGGTTCTCGAAGAAAATGGACTCCAGGGTGGTCAATAATGGCAGATCCAGGCCATCGAACCACACCATGGGGGCGTCGCTCTGGTTGTTGTGGTCATGCCAGTTCCAGATCGGCGTCAAAACCAGATCGCCGGGTTCCATGTCGCAGGCATCGCCGTTAACAGTAGTATAG
>DASTKE010000801.1:0-6161 GCA_035716105.1 Ktedonobacteraceae bacterium
GTTAGCCGTGTTCTATCTGGTACAGTTCAGAGAGAAAGAACGGTGAAGTAAAGTATCCATGGGGGCGCAGGTGAACGTCGAGCTAGATTTTGAAAAACGGTATCGCCTCGTACGGGAAGTGATCGAAACGGTCGTGCTGACCTTTTTGATGTTCATGGTCATTCGTCTGGCGGTGCAGAACTTCAACATCGACGGCCACAGTATGGAGCCAAGCTTGCACAACACTGAATTAGTGCTGGTCGATAAGTGGTCCTACCTCTTCCACGCGCCCGAACGCGGCGATGTCATTGTTTTTGTTGCGCCTCCACAGCCCAGCCAGGACTATATCAAGCGCATCATTGGATTGCCCGGCGATGTGATTACCGTTCGTGACACGACGGTAATCGTGGATGGTGTGAAGCTCAACGAGTCCTATGTGAACCCGGCGAACCAGGGCAATCCTTACGCGTATAAGACAATCAACAACCTCGTTGTTCCTCCCAATGAGTACTGGGTAATGGGCGATAATCGAGCGAACAGTTCGGACTCGCGTGATTGGGGCTTTGTGCCGCGCCAGAATATCATCGGACGTGCCGCTCTGGTCTACTGGCCCCTGAGACAGGATAACGACGGTCTGCTGCCCAACTTCGCCTCCGTCTTCGCCACCGTGCATCAAGGTGGCGTATCTCCCACCTCGCATACCAACGCTGGCCCGGTGAACGTCGATGGCCTCTTCCTTCTTTTCCTGCCTGGCCTGTTCGTGCTCTTTTCGCGGGGACGCAAGCTGCGGCAATAAAGAATGCTTGCCACTTTTGGCTCTATCTGGTACAGTGCAATTAGAACCAAAATCTCTTGCCCTGGGGGAATATGTGAACGTTGAGCTAGACTTTGAAAAGCGCTACCGTCTTGTACGTGAAGTGATCGAAACCGTCGTGTTGACGCTGCTGATGTTTATGGTGATTCGTTTAGCGGTGCAGAACTTTAACATCGAAGGCTATAGTATGGAGCCGAGCTTGCACAATGGCGAACTGATCCTGGTGGATAAATGGTCCTATCTCTTCCATGCCCCTGAACGCGGCGATATTGTGGTTTTTGTCGCGCCTCTCACACCATCGCAGGACTATATCAAGCGCGTCATCGGGCTGCCCGGCGACGTAATTACCGTTCGCGATACACAGGTTTTTGTGGATGGCGTGAAGCTCAACGAGTCCTACGTGGATCGCGGACACCAGGGCAATCCCTATGCCTATAAGACGATCAATAACGTCGTCGTGCCTGCCAATGAGTACTGGGTGATGGGCGATAACCGGGCAGGGAGTTGTGATTCGCGCTCATTTGGCTTTGTGCCGCGCCAGAATATCATTGGGCGCGCCGCCCTGGTCTACTGGCCGCTCAAGCAGGACAACAACGGCCTGCTGCCTAATTTCGCTCCCGTCTTTGCCAGTGTGCATCAACCTACCACGATCACTAACATATCCCCCGGCAATGCTGCCTTCAACGCCATGTCCTGTTCAGCCTGATGTTGCAAAATAGGAACGTAGGGGCGCGATTGATCGCGCCCGCATAGGCATCAACGTAACGGAGATATCCGTAGGGGCGAGAGCAGGGAAGTGCGGAGGGGAGGGCCTTTATGGTCGCCCGCGTCCCCTTCTCAATCGGTTGGTTTCGCTTTGGCTCCAGCGGGCGACCATAAAGGCCCTCCCCACGCCACCCAGCCGCCCTCGCTCCTACGATGTGCCATGAAAAAGAGCCTCTGGCATGTCATTCTGAGCGCCGCGAAGAATCTGCGTGAGCCACCTGCTCGAGCGAAGCGGCATCAGATTCTTCGCGGCCCTCAGAATGACACGTCTGGGCCAGTTTTTTTATGGCAAGCCGTATGCACCTGGTTTGGATGATTTCCCTACCCAAAAATGTTTTGGTAATAGGGAAATGTATCAGCGATATGTTCAGGGCAAACCAGGGACACCGCCGGGAATGGTGCTGCCGGAGCTAAATGTGAGCTGGATAGCCTGATTTTCGAGCGTGACCGCCGTAATGGTGTGCTGGATGTGCGTTTGCAAGTTGTTGATCTGCGTGTTTATCAGATTGGTGATGTCGTCGGACGAGAGAATGAGGCTGGCGAGACCTTGCACTGTCGTGTTGGTCGCGACGAGTTTGCCGTTTTGTATTTGTGGGACGGTGGTGATGGTGGACGAGAAGTTATAGACGTTAAAGTTGATCTGCATGTTGTTCGACGTGAGATGGACCGTGACATTTTGCACCGGGTCGGATGCCGAGGCGTGGTTGGTAATCAGGTTGTTGACCTGTGTTTCCGTGATGGTTTGCGATGTTCCGCCGGGCAGTACCGATACGGCGGCGGGAATATTGTTGATGGCATCTGAGATCGTCTGGTTCATCTGACTGATGACCAGGTTGTTCACGATCAGGCGTCCGGCGACCAGCAGCGCCACGACCAGCACAATCGCCACGAGCGAGCTAATCAGACAACCCCGGCCACGGCGTCGCTTCGGCTGCGCTTGCTTACGGGCTTTATTGCCTGAGCGCATGGTTCCGACTGCTTCTTGCGACCGGTAGTTTGGGGATGACGAAGATGGCGGCGGTGTCCATGCTTGCTGCTGGGGTGGCGCGGGTTGCCAGTTTGGCCCTGATGGTGGGAACTGGTTGGGTTGCACGGGCTGCGTCGGTGAAAGAAACGGCGATGGCGACGATGGGACTGTTGCGTTTGGGTCGGGTGCTTGCCAGGACATTGGCGGTATGGTCGGTGCATCGTTGTTACGCGACACTTGCTGCGCAAGGGGCGAAGGGTTGACTGAACCAGCATTGCCATTATTTTGGAGAGAGACGGGCAAGCCGCAGTTGCGGCAGAAGCGCGCACCCGCTTCCAGGGGCATGTTGCAGCGTACACAGTTCATAAAGCAAGCACCTACCTTTCACCCGGCAAAATGTGTGTATAGGGACACGTTTTTGTGTGCTGTAATGAGTCTAATGCATATTGCTGATTTTGTACAGTAGTATGACTCATAGATTCTGCCCAACCAGTTATAGTGTGTTATCAACGATGTGTTCGCGCTGCAAAATCGCGTCCATCGAGGCGATGATGCGTGCTCGCGTAGTTGGTTCGCTGTTGAGAGTGTGGATTACCTGCTCGATCAGGGCTTGCTCCCGTTCTGCTGGCAACGTGTAGCCGAATTGCTGGTGGACGGCCACGCTGGCAGCGGCGCGTATCTTTTCGTCGTTGCTCATTATGCGCGGCGGCAAGGGAACCGCGCTGTGTTCGTTTGTCGTTCCCGGCGGACTGCTGCCCTGCAATGGTGTGAGGCCGTTGGCGGCAAAGACGATATTCGAGCCGATGAGGTGCGCCGAGTGCGGCGTGGCGCGGTCAATATGTACGGCGACGCTTTGCACGGCTTCGTCCAGCCGGACAATGGTTCCTTCGAGGTAGATCACTTCGGGCGCGCCCCAGTAGACACGCTCTCCCACGTGGAGAATAGTCATCGTATTTCTCCGCTTCTATCCTATTTTGACGTACAACATAGTAATACGTGAGAACTGGGGAGAAGTTCAAAAGGTGCTTTTCATCTTTCAGAGGGAAGCGATGCCTTGTGCTCGCCCGCCGTCGGGACTGGACATCGCGGGCGAGCACAAGGCATCGCCCCTACGACTTGCTCCTCATAGTCGGAGGTGCTTTTCATCTTGCGGGAAATGTGGTATTGTACAAGTGCGCTTCACTGGTCTTGGGAATCCACATCATGCAGGATGGTGGATGTTTTATGGTGCCTGCAAATATTATTGATTGTATCGCACGTTTTTATAAAGGGTTATTGAAAGATCATGCACGAGAAGAGTGTACTCACGCTGGAGTATCCCAAGATTCTGGCGAAGGTGGCGAAAGAGGCCGCCTTTTCGGCCAGTAAAGAACTGGTGATGGCGCTGGAACCAACACCAAATATAGAGGAGGCGAGGCGTCGCCTCGCCTCTACCACAGAGGCATCGCGCCTGATCGACCTGCAAGCCGATGCTGGCGTGCGCAGCGCTCACGATATTCGCTCCTTGCTGACTCGTGCTGCTCGCGAAGGCATCCTCAATCCGGCAGAACTGCTTGAGGTGTTAGAGACTACACGCAGCGCAATCTACGTGGCGAACCTGTTGGAGAAGCAGGACGTGGAGTCGTTCCCGCTGCTGCACGACCTGGGGTCAAAGATTCCGCGCCGCCCGCACATCGTCCGGCGCATCGAAGAGACCGTCAGCGAGGAGGGCGAAATCCTGGATAGCGCCAGCGCCGCCTTGCAGAAGCTGCGCTTCAACATTCGCGGTGCCAACCAGCGCTTGCAGGAGCGCCTGCGCACACTGGTGGGCGAGTTCAGCAACGTGCTGCAGGAGCCAATCATCACCATTCGCAACGACCGCTACGTTATTCCGGTGCGGGCGGAGAGCCGTGGGCAGGTGCGCGGCATCGTTCACGACCAGTCGTCCAGCGGCGCGACCGTCTTTGTTGAGCCGATGGTCGTGGTGGAGTTGAATAACAAACTGCGCCAGTTGCAAATTGAGGAGCGGCAGGAGATCGAGCGCATCCTGCGCGTGCTCTCGCTTGAGGTTGGTCGCGAGGCGGAGGTGTTGCAAACCGCCGTCGAATTGCTGGCCGAATTTGACCTGCACCTGGCGAAGGCACGCTATGGCCGCCTGACGCGCTCCACCGAGCCGCAGTTGAACGATCAGGGGCGCGTTGATCTGCGCAATGCACGCCATCCCTTGCTCACTGGCAACGTGGTGCCGATCAACTTCCACCTGGGACGCGAGTTTTTCATGGTTGTCATCACCGGCCCCAACACCGGCGGCAAGACGGTGGCCCTGAAGACGGTGGGCCTGTTGACGCTGATGGCGCAGGCGGGCCTGCACATTCCGGCGGAAGAGCATTCAGAGGTGGCTGTCTTTGAGAACGTGTTTGCCGATATCGGCGACGAGCAGAGCATCGAGCAGAGCCTGAGCACCTTCTCCTCTCACCTGAGTCGCATCATCGAGATTTTGCGCACAATTCGCGAGGAGAAGCAACATGGCAGGCTCGATATTCGCGGCAAGATGTCGGAGGAGCTGCTGGGCAAGCAGGAGCGGCGTGAGGCAAGGTTCCTGGTGCTGCTGGACGAACTGGGCGCGGGTACCGACCCCAGCGAGGGTTCGGCGCTGGCGCGCGCCATTCTCACTTACCTGCTTGAGCAGCACGTGACGACGGTAGCGACTACGCACTATTCCGAACTCAAAGCCTTCGCGCACGAGCAACCGGACGTAGTCAACGCCTCGGTCGAGTTCAACGTCGAGACGCTTTCGCCGACCTACCGACTGAATATCGGTCTACCGGGGCGCAGCAACGCGCTCGCGATCGCGAATCGCCTGGGACTGGATCAGCCGATCATCGAGCAATCGCGGGAGTTTCTGGGCAGCGCGGGTGTGCGCATGGAGAACCTGCTGGAAGGGCTGCAAGCCGAGCGCAAGGTTGCCGAAGACGAGCGTTTCCACCTGAGCATGGAGCGTGCCGAGGCCGAGTACCAGCGCAAGCAGCTTGAAGCCGAGCGGCAGAAGCTGGAAGAAGACCGCGTGCGCATTCTCAATGAGGCGCGAGCGCAGGCGCGGCGCGAACTGGACGAGGTGCAGACCACGCTGGCAAAGGTCAAGGTCGATGTCAGCCGCATCAACATGACCCGCGAGCGCCTGGGTGAGGCGCGCCAGAAGGTGCGCAACCTCGAAGAGAAGGTGGCACCCATCGCGGAGCCGCTCCGCAAGAGGACAGAGCCACAGGTGGAGAAACTGGAAGGTCCCTTGCAAATCGGCGATACCGTGCGTGTGCTGAGCTTTGGGCAGAACGCCGAACTGCTCGGCCTCTCCGCCGACCGCAGCGAGGCCGATGTGCAGATGGGCGCGCTGCGTATTCGCGTGAACGTGGATAACCTGGAACGCATCAGCAAGCGCCAGGCCGCTTCCGAGGAGCGCGAACACGGGCATACCGGACGCGCAGTATCCAGCGCCCCGGCGATAGTGCTTCCAGACATAGAGGACCGGCCAGACGTGGCGATGCAGCTTGACATGCGCGGCTGGCGCGTCGAAGCGGCCTTAGAGGAACTGGAAACCTACCTGAACGATGCCGCGCTCTCCGGCATGTCTTCCGTGCGCATCGTTCACGGCAAGGGAAC
>DASTKE010000802.1:0-2388 GCA_035716105.1 Ktedonobacteraceae bacterium
TGCGGCGTGCGGTCAACCGCACGCCGCAGTTTACGCGACCTATTGTTTTGTATCCACCAGCCATTCAGGGGCGGGACTCCAACTGGTGGCGAGGACTCGCGCCGGGTAGTTGTCTGTCAGGGCGACGACGCTGACCGAGGCGTTGCCGACGACGATGGAGCGCGACCGCGTAATGGGGACGCCGAAGTAATGGGCGAGCAGCACCTTGATGACATCGTCGTGGGTGACGAAGGCCGGGCAGGGGCCGGTGGCCTCATTCGCCAGCCAGCGCTGCATGGCAGCCAGCGCTCGAGCCTCGACTTCAGGGAACGACTCCACGCCTGGCGGGGTAACTGTCGGGTCGCGTAGGAAGGCTCTGCGGGCCGGGTTGTTTGCCAGCAGCGTCTCAGCAATTTGCCCGGCCCAGGGGCCTGAGTTGAGGTCCATCAGATCAGGGTCGTACTGGATGGAGAGGTCGCGCCCCTGTGCGAGATATTGCGCGGTCTCAGCGGCCCGTTCTAATGGGCTGCTGATGATGGCGCTGATGGGCAGGGGCCGCAAAGCTTGCGCCAGGCGCTCTGCCTGCTCTTTCCCCTGCTCCGTCAGGGAAATGCCGGGTAAGTGACCCGGCAAGCGATGCTCCACATTCCAGGCCGATTGCCCGTGTCGAATTAACAATAGCAGTCGTCTCATAGCTCCTACCAGGCGTATGCTTCCGGCGCGGCACCACCGGGGCCGGGGAAGATTTCGTCGAGCCTTTCCAGCGTTTCCTGCGTCATGGGAATTTCGAGGGCGTGAACAACTTCGTTCAGTTGTTGAACTGTGCGCGGCCCGGTGATCGGCGCGGTCACGACCGGATTCGCCAGCAGCCAGGCCAGCGCCACGTCCGCGGGTGCCTCTCCCAACTGAGAACAGAAGGTCTCGTATGCCTCCAACTGCGTGTGATGCTTCTCGATGGATTCCCGCGCCTGGCTCTGGGAGCGACGACCCTCCTGCGCTTTGCGCAAAGCCCCACCGAGCAGTCCACCGGCCAGCGGACTCCAGGGAATCACGCCCAGCCCGTAGGCCTGGCAGACCGGCAGCACCTCAAGCTCGACCGTGCGAGCCATCAGGTTGTAGAGGCTCTGTTCGGAGACCAGTCCCAGGAAGTTGCGACGACGGGCAATCTCGTTCGCCTGCACGATGTTCCAGCCGGCGAAGTTGCTGCTGCCGACGTAAATCACCTTCCCCTGTTCGACCAGCACCTCCATCGCCTGCCAGATCTCCTCCCAGGGCGTCAGGCGGTCGATATGGTGCATTTGATAGAGGTCGATATGGTCGGTCTGCAAGCGCCGCAGGCTCTCCTCACAGGCCCGGCGAATGTGCAACGCCGACAGCCGCGATTGATTGGGCCAGTCACCCATGATGCTGTACACTTTGGTTGCCAGCACCACCTTCTCACGTCGCCCACCGCCCTGCGCAAACCAGCGCCCAAGAATCTGCTCGGTAACGCCCTCACCCTTCTTGCCACCATAAGAATTTGCCGTATCAAAGAAGTTGATACCCAGTTCGAGGGCGCGATCCATAATGGCGAAGCCCTCGGCCTCGCTGGCCTGCGACCCAAAATTCATCGTTCCCAGGCACAAACGGCTGACGGCCAGCCCCGTTCGTCCAAGATGCGTGTATTGCATTGCGCGTGCTCTTTCTATCAAATAGTATTCCACGAGTCCTCACATTGCATATTATACGTCGCCGGTGAGACGAACGTGGCAGCGCGTAGTAGGGGCCGATTTATCGGCCTACGGCCATAGGCCGATAAATCGGCGCTGGGCACGATAAATCGGCCCCTACGTCGACCCAACGCTATGTCTGCCCTCATATAATGATTACCTGCTTGCTCATCTCCCGTATGGGGTGGTAATCCTCGTCGCGAACGCTCACGAAACGCTCGATAGCACCCTGGCGCAGGGCGTCGGCTGCGCCAGGTTCCTGGTGAAGCGTGAGCAGCGCATCCTGTATCTGGCGTTTGAGGTTGGGGTCTAGCGAGCGCGCAATCACGACGGGTGGAATGGGCGATGGCCCGAACATGTCGATGACGCGCAGGGAGGCTGCCTGCTGCTTTTCTTGTTGCAAGAAGGCATCGAGTACCTGCGAATCGATGGCGGTGGCATCCGCTACTCCATCGTGTACCAGGGAGAGCGAGCGCAGGTGGGAACCTGTCTCGACCAGTGCGCCGAAGTAGTCGAACGTCAGGCCGCGTTCGGCTAACGTGTGGCAAACGATGTTCCAGCCGGAGTGCGAGGTGCGCTGGTTGTAGGCCCAGATACAGTCGCGCAGGTCGTCGAAGGAGGTAAAGGAACTATCGGCACGCACGACCACATCGGAAAAGTAGATTGGTCGCTGCTGGTAGCGCTCCCCACAGAGGACGGG
>DASTKE010000803.1:0-4264 GCA_035716105.1 Ktedonobacteraceae bacterium
ACACCCTCACGAGAATCACATTTCCTTCATGGCTGCGCAATCGCAGGAATGCCAGATCGATTGGTTCCTCGTGATCCAGATAGGTAGAGAGGAGGCGGTGGCCATTGCCCATCTCTGGCAACTTCACGACCTGTTCCTGACCTGAAAAGTTCAGGGCGATCAGGTAGCGCTGACTGCTCGACTGGCGCAGGTAGACGAAACAGCCATCGGGTACGTCCGCTATGGCATGATAGCTGCCAATTGAAAGCGCGGGCGTTGAGCGGCGCAACTCGATGAGGCGGCGTGTGAGGGTCAGCAGAGAGTGAGGGTCATCGCGTTCGACTGCAACATTGTTCTGCCAGTAGTCGGCGGGAAGAGGTAGCCAGGGTTCGATGCCAGGTGGGCAGAACCCTGCATTCGGACTCCTATCCCATTGCATCGGCGTGCGTTCCGGGTCCCGTCCGAGTCCCAGTCCGGGCATGTTCTTCTCGATTGGATCACTGACTCGTTCTGGCGGGATATCTCCATCGTGCATGCCAATCTCATCACCATAGTAGAGCGTTGGCGTGCCACGCAGGGTAAGCAACAACATCTGGGCCAGCCGCGCTTGCTCATAGCCTACCCTTGTGGCGATGCGAGACCGGTCATGATTGCCCAGAACCCAGTTGGGCCAGGCTTCCCGGGGCAGAGCTGCTTCGTAATCTTCGACCGTATGACGGATGGTACTTGCTTCCCAGGTCGGCATGGTCACGAATTGGAAATTGAAGGGGAGGTGAATTTCGTCGAGTTGCTCACCGTAGTACGCCATCAGCTGCTCCACTGGCAAATAGAGTTCGCCGATGAGCACGCGCTGGCTATAGCTTTCGGTCAGTGTACGCATCTCCCGCATAATATCATGCATGCCCGGTTGGTCTACGATGTAGTGTTCCAGCAGGCGCGTATTGGAGGGATCACCTGGCTTCCACAGGGGATTCACCGGATTATCACGGAATTGCTCATCTTTGAGAAGCACCTCGAGCGCGTCGACACGGAAGCCATCAACGCCCCGGTCGAGCCAGAAGCGCATCACATCAAACATCGCCTGGCGTACCTGGGGATTGTGCCAGTTGAGATCAGGCTGCTTCACATCGTACATATGCAGGTAGTATTGCCCGGTGGGTTTATCGAATTGCCAGGCTGAGCCGCCAAACCTGCTCGCCCAGTTATTGGGAGAACCACCACCAGGAGCGGGATCTCGCCAGATGTACCAGTCGCGTTTCTCACTGGTGCGGCTCTCCCGCGCCTGTTGAAACCAGGGGTGTTCATCGGAGGTGTGGTTGGGTACAAAGTCTAAAATGAGCTTGAGGTCGCGCTGGTGCGCCTGGTGCAGCAAGGAGTCTAGATCCTCAAGGGTGCCAAAGAGTGGATGCACATCGGTGTAATTGGTAATGTCGTAGCCAAAATCGGCCATCGGAGATGGATAGATGGGAGAGAGCCAGAGAGCGTCAACGCCAAGCCAGCGTAAATAGTCAAGTTTGTTGATGATACCCTGCAAATCACCGATGCCATCACCATTGCTATCTTTGAAACTGTGTGGGTAAATCTGGTAGATGATGCCGTGTTGCCACCAGGGGAGGGGATTTAATGCCATAATCACTCCTTTTTATACTCTTGTCTAGAGGTTGCTTCACATAAAGATGGGGGCGTGCTGATGGTGCGGCGCACGATCAGGCTGGGTTGCAGGCGTATCAGTTCGGGCGGAGAGCCGCCGTTGGCAGAACCTTCGATCTGCTCAATCAATTTATGCGCTCCTAGCTCACCCATGAACTTCATTGGTTGTTGGACGGTACTCAGTTCCAGTATTTCAGAGAGTTCGATTCCATCGAAGCCAATCACGGAGAGATCATCGGGTACCGACATTTTGAGGGAGCGGGCAGCCTCCAGCACACCAACAGCCTGCAAGTCGCTCGCTGCGAAGATTGCCGTCGGACGATCCGGGCGCATCAGCAGTTGCAAGGCTGCCTGTCTTCCACCCTGGCGGTCCCATTCGGCAGTAAGCACGAGATCCGGTTCATACAGTATGCCCGCCTCGCCCTGGGCGCGATGCAGTCCGATGAATCGATCATTGCCCGGGTTAAAGTGGAAATCGCCCTCAGTAATCCCATTAATAAAGCCAATGCGACGATGGCCATGCTCAATCAAACACTTGACTGCCTGGTATGCACCCTCGACGTTGTTGACCACCAGTGAGGTGAGTCGCGGATGATAGGCGTCCACCAGCACCACAGGCAAACCTGCATTCCTGAAGCCCTCAATAGCAGCATCGTCGGGATAGAGAGAGATGATTAATAGGCCATCTACCTTGCGTTGTTTGGGTAGCTGGCGAAAGTAGGAGTCACACTGCTCATTGCTCTGCACATTGTAGAGCACGAACTCTTGTCCTGCCCGGGTAATCATCACTTCTACGCCCCGCAAGACTTCACTAAAGAAAGGGCGCGTGAAGTATGGCACAATGACGCCAACAGAACCGGTACGCCTGGATGTCATACTGCGTGCAATCAGATTCGGGCTGTAGTCCAGTGCGTCAATAGCGGCCAGTACACGTTGCCGGGTCGCTGGCTTCACTCCCGGACTTTCATTCAGTACACGTGAAACGGTTCCAACAGCAACCTGCGCGTGTCGTGCAACATCCTGTATGGTAGGAGCTTTCCTCTGCATTTTATCACTCATCGTATTTGAACTGTTTCATTATTGGACTGCTCTAAGTATACGTTATCCTCTCACGTTTGTAAAGTCTCTCCCCACTTTGTCCAGAGCTATTGAAAAGTCGTTTTCTCTCGGTAAGTGGCTCGCTCGTGAGCCAGTTACCAGGGGTAATGTGAGGCATTGGCCGGACTACGCCCGGCCAATGCCTCACATTACCCCTGGTGAGTGCCGCAGGAGCGACTTTTGGGTAGCTCTGATACAGGAGAGATTACCTCTTTACAAACGAATATAAATATGTTATAGTTGAAAAAGCAAATTGAACCGGTTCCAAAAAATTGTAATGCCATCTCTTAGGGAAGAAAGGTCATCTCCTTCTATCGAAACTTGGCCGGAGTCATCATTGCCCCAAAGGAGGTTTCTCTATGGTTCCTCAGCAGCGTGAAGCCCTCGACGAAATGATTGTCAAAATGCGTGCCGGACGTATGAACCGCCGCACATTCATCGAACGTGCGCTGGCAATTGGCTTGAGCAGCAGTGTGGCTGGTTCACTCCTCGAGGCCTGTGGTGGGAGTGGCAGCAGTAGCGGAGGCGGTGGCCCCACGACGCTTGTCTGGCAAACGGAGAATGATAGCTCGGGTAGCTACCCGGCACTTGTAGACAACTACAACAAGACCAACAAGGATGGGATCCATGTGATCTGGCACAATGGTCCATCCGACGCCAATAGCCTGATTACCCTCTACGATACGACATTGCGAGCACGCAGTGGTTCTTTTGATGTGATGCAAATAGATGTGGTCTGGCCTGCCGAATTTTCCTCGAACGGATGGACGGTGGACCTCACAAACAAGTGGTCTGCAAGTGAGCGTGCCAACTATTTGCCGGGACCAATTAAGTCCTGTACGTACCAGGGTCAAATTGTGGCAGCGCCTCTACGTACCGACCTGGGAGTCCTCTATTACCGGAAAGACATCGTTTCGACAGCCCCAAAAACCTTCGACGAGCTGGTCTCGCAAGCAAAGACGAACGCCTCCAAAGCCAGGATCGGCTACGCCTGGCAGGGGGCGCAGTACGAAGGTTTGGTGTGTGACTTTGTCGAGGTACTCGGTGGCTACGGCGGAACGGTGCTTGATCCCAATAACTCAAAGAGCGTGACCGTCAACAGTCCACAGGGGCTACAGGCACTGACCGAGATGGTCAGTTGGGTCGGCACCATCTCCCCGGTCGGTGTGACCACATACAATGAGGAAATATGTCGCCTGGCCTTCCAGAACGGGAACGCCATTTTCATGCGCAACTGGCCGTATGCCTACTCGTTGGGCAACGCTTCCGGTTCAAAAGTCGCCGGCAAGTTTGACATCGCCTCCATTCCTTATGGTGGCAGTAACACCACCGGGCATTCCTGCATCGGCGGCTGGAATATGGCCATCAATGCTTTCTCCAAGAATCCGGATGCTTCCTGGAAGTTCATGCATTACATGCTTGGGGCGTATGCGCAGAAGCAGCTAGCGATTGTCGGGTCATTTACCCCTGCCTTGCAGAGCGTCTACCAGGACTCTGATGTGCAGCAGAAGCAGCCGCTCTTTACCAAACTCGCCCC
>DASTKE010000804.1:0-3006 GCA_035716105.1 Ktedonobacteraceae bacterium
ACAACTTTACATCCTTCTTGAGCGCACTTCTCGGCCAGAGCGCGTCCTATCCCACTGGCCGCACCGGTAACAACGGCCACCTTGCCCTGGAAATCCTTCACTAGTATATCCTTTCTCATCACAAATCGAAAGCAGCTACACATTACCTATCCCATCTATTGTAGCTTGCAAACACATGAGAATCCAGTGGCAGATTGCCAGCAAGTGTAGGAAATAGTTGTAGGCAACCACACGAACAATATCTCTTGTACATCCACAAAAGAAAATACTATACTACATTATTCTCAATGGCGCGTCACTAATATGCCATCCCATTCGTTAGACTACAATATACTGGCGTTTCTATTCTATAACCCATCTTCACGGGAAGGAGCAATCAATGCCGGAAGTCATTCCACCATCAGCACTGAAGCCACGCGGGGCGACAATTCTCATTGTTGAGGATGATGTGGATATCGGCAATTTTCTACAGCAACTCATCGAGGAGGAAACTCCCTATCATACGTCCGTCATTCATGATGGCCAGCGCGCCCTGGAACAGGCTCCTGGCATACATCCCTGCTTGCTGCTGCTCGATTACCGGCTGCCGGGCATCGACGGCCTGGAACTCTATGACCGCTTGCAGCAATTTGAGGCCACACAGGGCGTGCCTGCGATTATGATGAGCGCGACACTCCCGGTCAAAGCGTTGGAGAAGCGCGGCATTTACCAACTGCGCAAACCCATGGATATCGGCAACGTGATTCGTATGATTACCCATGCCATCGCCAGTTCCGAGGAACGCCGACTGAGTTAACGATCATCCAGTACAAGATGATACGAGGGTCATAAGGTCATACACACTATCGTCATGCGAACAAATTTGGTACAATACAGGTACGAAATGGCGTTCCATACAACAATCAGGAGGTACGACTGTGGCGAATAAAGAACAGAAGAGCGTGCAGAAACCGAAACCGAAGTCGAATAAACAGAAGAAACAGATGCAAAAGGAGAAGAAAGCCGCGCAGAACGCAGGACTGGCTCCAAAGAAGGAGCAATAGCTACTGTTTAGTGTAACTGTAATGGATGCCCCTCTCGTGATACAATTATGTACAGGTACGCTTGTATCGCGGGAGGGGCATCCATTACAATAATACTAGCAGCTTGACACTGCTGTTACAATGCAGGTACAATGCCTTCCGAGGAGCGTACACGCCTGCCCATGCCAGTAGACCGTTCACGGGTGAATCTACTCTTTTGGGTGGGAGCAGTGAAAATGGGGGTGCGTATGCAGCCGATGTCTCACGATAATGCATCCAGGCGCGAACACGAGCGCGAGAATACCCCGGAACAGTGGGTTGGGAAAGCAGACGCCAGACCAGAAGTGTACGAGAGGCAAGAGGATCAATGGGCCGTATTGCGGCACGAGGTGGAGGGTGAGGATATGAGATGGCAGGCGGAACGCACGCGGCAAGAGTGGGATCAGCGGGACACGGGGGACGATGACCTTGCCTCCCAGACAAGCTATGGCGAACTGGAACGGGCGCTGCATCACGTCGATATCGTGGTGGTGGGTGTTGGCGGCGCGGGAACGAACGCGGTCAATCGCATGATTAGCACGGGCGTGCGCGGCGTGCGCTTTGTGGCAATGAATACCGATGGACAGGCGCTGAACCTTTCCGCGGCATCGTCTCGTATCTGCCTGGGCCAACACTATACAAAGGGACTGGGCGCTGGCGGAAACGCCGCGGTCGGCAAGCGCGCCGCCACAGAGAGCGCAGCAGAGATTCGTGCTGCCCTCGGTGAACCCGACCTGGTCTTTATTGCATCCGGCATGGGCGGTGGCACTGGCACCGGTGCGGCACCCGTCGTGGCATCGATTGCCAAAAAGCTGGGCGCGCTGACCGTCGGTATCGTCACCATCCCCTTCGCCTTTGAAGGTTCGCGTCGCCGCCGACTGGCCGAAGAGGGTCTGGCCGAGCTGAGCGAGGAGATCGACGCCCTGATTACCGTCCCCAATGATCGCTTACTCGCCATCTCCAGCCGCGAACACAGCCTGAACGAGGCTTTTAAGGTGGCCGACGACGTGCTGCGCCAGGGCGTACAGGGCATCGCCGAAGTAATCAACGTTCCCGGTATGGTCAACGTTGACTTCGCCGACGTGCGCAGCGTGCTCTTCGAGGCCGGAACCGCGCTGATGAGCATCGGGCAAGGCAGCGGGCGCAATCGTGCACAGCGCGCCGCCGAAGAGGCCATCGCCGGTGGCTTCCTCAATGTGACCATTCGCGGAGCACAGCGCGTGCTGTTCAACATCAGTGGCGGCGAAGATATGACGCTCTTCGAGATCAACGAGGTGGCCGAGCGCATCGGCGCAGCAATCGATTCGTCGGCGGATATCATCTTCGGCGCGGTCATCGACCCGTCGCTGCGTGATACCATGCGCGTCACCCTGATCGCGGCTGGCATGGAGGAAAATCACACCTTGCGGCTGCAAGCCGTGCGGCCCGAACAACTGCGCCAGGCGCAAGGGCAGACAGCCGGACAGGGCAACAGCCGGGTGCCGTTCCAACCCCAGCCACAGCGCGCTCCGTCCGCTTCGTCGCAACCGATGCCTGGACCTGCACCTAGACAGCCGGAAAACTACCGGCCTGCCGGGTCCGGGTTTCCACCTGCACAGCGTGTCCAGCCTGCTCAATCGATGCCGCCTATACCGCCCGCACAAAGAAGCAGCAGGCCAGCAGAGCAGTCTTCGACCGCGCCGAGGATACCCGTGCCACCTGTAGTGCAGCCTGTCCAACCGCCTGCACAGACTCGCGCACGTTCCTCCGGGGTACCAGAGCGACCGCGCCGCAGCCTGGACGACCTGCGTGGCATTCGCGGCATGGCACGCCGCCAGGAAGCCCTCAAAGGCCAGCAACCCGGCGAGGAAGCAGGGGAAGAGGTAGTGGATATCCCGCCATACCTGAAACGCTATACATGATCGTTGTGCGCATACAAGCGACGCGGGGATGGAAGGCAACAGCC
>DASTKE010000805.1:0-3331 GCA_035716105.1 Ktedonobacteraceae bacterium
GCCGAATGCCCTCTTTTTCTACGAGGCGCAGCGCGATGGCCCCAACGTCATCCCTTCCGTCATGGACCGCCAGCCATCGCATCTGACCGACGAGCAGGCTTCCATCTACAGCACACCGACCTACAAGAACGATGTCTTGCAGGGCAACCTCAACAAGATCGGTGGCCCCATCAATGTTGCTAGCGGCTGGTTCGATGCCGGAGACTATCTGAAGTTCGTGCAAACGGCCAGTTATACTGATGCCATTATGCTTTTTGCCGTGCGCCAGTACCCATCGCTCTTAAATGGTGGCCCCGCCGATTTCAAGAGTGAGGGCAAATATGGGCTGGACTGGCTGCAAAAGATGTGGGATGACACGCACAGGATACTGTATTACCAGGTGGGCATTGGTGATGGCAACGGCAAGACCATTCTGGGCGACCACGATTTCTGGCGCTTGCCCCAGGCCGACGACCAGATGCATGTTAAACCCGGCGACCCGGCCTACTACGTCAAATATCGGCCCGTTTTCGAGGCAGGTCCGGCTGGCTCGCTTATCAGTCCCAACCTGGCTGGGAGATTAGCGGCGGATTTCGGTCTGTGCTACCAGCTTTACCATAACAGCAACCCGAACTACGCCAATTCATGCCTGCTCAGTGGCGAACACATCTTCGATTTGGCGAAGACGAGCAACGTTGGTCAACTTCTGACTACCGCGCCGCATGATTACTATCCGGAGACAGAGTGGCGCGACGACATGGAACTGGGGGCGACTGAGCTCTACTTCGCGACCGCGCTGGGCCACCTGCCCTCTGGCCTGTCGCATTCCAATGCCATGTACTATTTGCAACAGGCCGCTCACTGGGCCAACGCCTACATGCACAGCCCGAATGACGGCACGGACTCGCTCAACCTGTACGATGTAAGCGGCCTCGCCCACTATGAACTCTTCTCCGCGCTCACCCAGGCTGGCAACCCCGGCAATCTTGAGGTTACAAAGAGCGCTCTACTCAACGACCTGCGCGCCCAGCTTGTCAACGGAACGACGCAGGCCAGAAAGGATCCGTTTGGCTTTGGCATCGCCTATGGCGGTGGGGATGCCACGCCGCACGCACTCGGCTACGCGCTGGAGGCCAGTTTCTATGATCAGATGGCCGGAGTGAGCACGTATAATACCTTCGGCCTGATGCAACGTAACTGGGTGCTGGGGAACAACGCCTGGGGATCATCGTTCATAGTGGGCGCTGGCAGCACCTTCCCTGATTGCATGCAGCACCAGGTGGCGAATCTCTCTGGCTCGCGGGATGGCACGCCGCCGATTGTGCTGGGGGCTACAGTCGATGGACCGAGCGCCATGTCGAATTTTCAGGGTTTGGGTGGATTGCAGACGGGTATGCGCAGGTGTCCGCCCGGTGGGGGCGACCCATTCAAGGTCTTTTCCGGCAAGGGAGCGCGTTACGTCGATAATGTCATCGATTGGCCCAGCGTCGAGCCTGCCGACGATTATACCGCCCTGGGCATCCTGGTATTTGCGCAGCAGGTCACGTCATCGTAAAGCGGAAGACAAGTCCGATCTATTGGCCCGTGATAGTACTCGATCTATTTATCCAGTTTAAGGAGGTTTTCGATGGCTTCCCATCCACGCTCGACAAAGCGGACGACACGGGAGATGCTCCTCCTGTCGTTTCTGATGATCTTCACCGTCGTGCTGGCTGCCTGCGGCTCGCAGCAAGCGAATGGCCCGCACAAGCAGGTTCCTCTCTCGATTGTGGGGAATACCGGCGGTGATTTCACCAGAATCTTCAATCCGTATAACCCTAACACCAACTATGGTGCGCAGGGCATGACCTATGAAACCCTGCTCTTCTTCAATCGCCTGGATGGCACAGTCAAACCCTGGCTGGCCCAGAGCTATGATTTCTCAAGTGACGCGACCCAGATCACCTTCCACCTGCGCTCAGGTGTCAAATGGTCGGATGGTCAGCCATTCAGCAGCGACGACGTGCTGTTCACGCTGAACGAGCTCAAGAAGTATCCAGGCATGGACGTGTTCAGTATGTGGCAGTTCATCAAAAGCGTTTCGGCCCCCGACGCCAGTACCATCACTGTCACGCTGAATACGCACTTCAGCCCGATTCTCTGGTACCTGGGTGGTCAGACCTGGATTCTGCCGCAACACCACTATGCCAGTGTCGGAGACGGTAGCCAGTATGCCGACCCAAATCCGGTTGGTACTGGCCCGTACCTGCTCAAATCCTTTACGCCACAAATTTATACGATGGTCAAGAATCCCCACTACTGGCAGCCTGGAAAGCCGACGGTGAATGAGATCACCTTCCCGGCCTTCAACTCCAATACCAGCGCGGAACTGGCGCTCAATCGTGGGGATATCCAGTGGACCGGTCTCTACATTCCGAACCTTCAGCAGACGTATATCAACCGCGACCCGCAGCACAACCACTACTGGTTCCCGCCCAGCGATGTGGTTATGCTCTACGTGAACACCGCGAAGTACCCGTTCAACCTGCTGCCAGTCCGCCAGGCCATCAGCAACGCGCTCGACCGCACGCAGTTGGATAAGATTGCCGAAAGCGGCTACGAGCCGGTCGCCAGCCCGACGGGCTTGCTGCTGCCGCAGGACAAGAGCTACCTCGCGCCCGATTATGCCAACCTCAGCTTCTCACAGAATACGGCGCAAGCCCAGCAGTTGCTGCAAAGCGCGGGCTTCACGAAGGGTTCCGATGGCTTCTATGCCGACAAGAACGGCAAGAAGCTCTCGTTCTCCATCGATGTTGTAAGTGGCTGGACCGACTGGATCACCAGTTGCCAGATCATGGCCAGCGAACTCAAGGCCGCTGGTATGAATGTGACCGTGAACAGTATGTCCTACGATGCCTATTACAGCGCCTTGCAGATGGGTGGCTTCAGTGTCGCCATCTCCTGGACCAATCCCGGTCCGACGCCCTACTTCATTTACGATGGGCTGCTGAGAAGCTCGAACACGGCTCCGGTTGGTCAGTCGGCCAACTCGAACTGGGAGCGTTGGAACGATCCACAGACAGACAAACTGCTGAACCAGTTTGCCAGTACCACCGATGCATCTATCCAGCAACAGGCCATCCAGGGCATCCAACAGATTATGGTCAATCAACTGCCCAGCATTCCATTGACGAACGAACCTTACTGGTACGAGTACAACAGCACACACTATACAGGCTGGCCCGACCCGAGTCATGCCTACGCGGTGCCTTCGCCGTTCATTTCCCCGGACAACGAAATCGTATTGCTCAACCTTCAACCTGTATAGTTTTTGAGTGTGCGGGTTGCATTGTGGCACGTCCAGTGGACGTGC
>DASTKE010000806.1:0-6270 GCA_035716105.1 Ktedonobacteraceae bacterium
GCCTGCTGAACTGAAGGATGTGGCCAGTGTAGAGCTGCTCAGGCAGGTCTGGCAGCAGTATTACGACCTGGCTGGGGGGAAGGCCAACTGGCGAGCAGGCCCGCAAGAAAGCTCAGGCGAGGGGATCATTCGTTCCCCCTATGTATGACCCAGAAGCACGCACAGGCAAAAAGCGGGAGGTGACGTGGTTGGGGTACAAAGTTCACCTGACTGAAACGTGTGCCGTGGATGCCACGCAGGACGCCCAGGCAAAAGCCATGCCTCAGTTCATTGTCGAGGTGCAGACCAGCGTGGCCAACCTGCAAGATGTGGAGGCGACAGCCCTCATTCAAGAGGATCTGGCCCAGCACGAGCTGCTGCCAGAAGACCAGATCGTGGATACGGGCTACATCGATGCCGAGCTGCTGCTCAGCAGTCAAGAGCAGTATGGGATCAGATTGCTAGGCCCGGTCTTGTCTGACACTAGTTGGCAGTCCAAAGCAGGCAAAGGTTTCGATGCGGCGCACTTCCAGCTCGATTGGCCAAGCCAGCAAGCCACTTGCCCACAAGGACAGCAGAGTTCCCGCTGGAGTCGAGCGGGCAACCGGATCGAAGTGGTTTTTGCCCCTGAAGTGTGTGCGAACTGTCCCGTGCGCAGCGACTGTACGCGGTCCCAGACGACCGGTCGCGTGTTGCATCTGCGTCCGCAGGCGGCACATGCGGCTCTGCAGGCCCGACGACAGGAACAGGAGACGGCGGAATTTCGCAAGTGGTATCCCTTCGAGCAGGCATCGAGGGGACGCCCTCGCAAGGGGTGCGTGGCATGGGGCTACGTCGGGCCAGGTATGATGGCTTGCACAAGACGCACTTACAGCACGTCTTGACTGCCGTGGCCATCAATCTCGTGCGCATTGATGCCGTCCTGACCAAGACCCCTCGGGGCACGACCCGTCAATCCCACTTCATGCGCTTGGCATGGCATCCTTGGTGGCAAAGTCAGGCGGCTGCATGATCTCCATGCGATTCCTGGTGGCATTCGCCAACAAAGTCTTGAAAGGCCCCCCCTCCCGCACCGCAGGCCCTCCCATCCGATACCCGGAGCGAGGCAATGGCTCAATTGCAACTACTCGCCCGATTGCACGACGCAGGTAGCCTGACCGACGACGAGTTTGAGAGCGAGAAGCAACGCATTCTGCGTGGTTCTTGAAACAATGGCGTAGATGCCTGTTGTTCATACCCATTGCACGTTGTGAGGCGACTGTGAGGAGGTCGGCTTCAAACGTGATGGTGCTGAGAGAATATCGGGATACAGTTTCCTATGTAGGAGATTGAAGAAGGAAATGTGTCTTCGCAAAAAGCGCCTGGAGGCGCAGGGAAGGAGGAGAAAGAGGATGTTGCAACGCATTCTGGTGCCGTTAGATGGCTCGGAGTTGGCCGAGCAGGCCATCCCCGTTGCCGCACGTCTGGCTCGTGCGGTGGCTGGAGAGGTGGTGCTGGCGCACGTGGTGTTCACGCCACGGGCCTATCAGTACGGCGATTTTACCGAATTGGATGTGAAAGAAGCCAGGGAGTACCTGGAGACGCTGAGAAGCAGAGAGGAACTGAGCGGAGTTTGCACCAGTGTGGCTGTGGCTGTCTCTATTATCCATCCCGCCGGGGGGCTGCTCTCGTTGATCGAGGCCCAGCAGATTGATCTGGTCGTGATGTGCAGCCACGGCTACACCGGCTTCAAATTGTGGGCGCTGGGCAGCGTGGCCGAAAAAGTCGCCCGTCATGCTCCGGTACCTGTCCTGCTCCTGCGCCAGGGCGGGTCGGTTCCGGTGGGCACGCATGTGGAGTTGGAGGGTCCGGTACGGGCGCTGGTGCCGCTGGATGGTTCAGTGCTGGCTAAAGCGGCCCTCGTTCCCGCCGCCCAGGTCGTCAGCGCGCTGGCGGCTCCTGGCAAAGGAGCGCTGCATCTGACCCGCGTCGTGGTGTGTCCACATGTGGAGCAGTTGGATGACCGGGAACGAGAGGCCGTGATGCATAGGGCCAAACGCTACCTCGGCCAGACGATCCAGCATATCCGCGAGGGATTGGTTGCCCCGGCCATCACCTCTCTGCATCTCACGCTCACCTGGTCGGTTGCTCTGGATAACGATGTTGCCAGTGGTATTCTGCGGGTTGCCGAAAGCGGGGAGGATGCGGAAGGAGCCTCGACGTCTGCCCGCTGTGATCTGATCGTCATGGCTACACACGGGTATACAGGCTGGCAGCACCTGGCGGTGGGCAGTGTGACCGAGCGCGTCTTACATGCCAGCAGACTGCCGCTCCTGATCGTTCCAGCGCATAAGATGGCGGCAGCGGGGAACCAGGCAGAACCAGTGCCTGCCTCTCAAAAGGCTGGTAGAAGTACCTCTCACTGAAGGGTAGCTGAGGTTGGAGAGAGACCCCCAACAGGCTGTTCGTCGACGAACAGCCTGTCGGGGGGTCTCTCTCCAAGCCGCCTCTTTTCAGAGAGGCGACGCTGCGTGAATCCAGGCAGTCTGTCCCCACCCTTTTCTCACTCAGTTGTCCCGGCTCCCTTCAAGGGAACCGGGTCTTTGTTCGCAGAAACGTGGAAGCTAGATGTTGACCTGCGTGATGTTGATGCTGTGGGCGGCATCGGTCCCTGTCCAGCTCAGGTAAGGCGCGTAGAGGGCCGGGCTATAGGGCGTGGTCTGGGACGTGTAGACCGGGTTGTACAGGTACTGACCGCCTTCATATGCCGGAGCGCTGCGACCCTTTGGGCCATCGCAGGCTGTCCGTGTTGGTGGCGACCACCCGGTTTTGCTTCAGAACGCAGACCTGCTCATCATTGGGTCGCCAACGCAGGGCTTTCGATCAACCCCGGCCATCCAGGCCTTTCTGGGAAGCCTTTCTTCTCATCAACTTCGTACGCTGGCCATCGCCTGCTTTGATACCCGCTTTCGTGGAGGGCTGTGGAAGCGTTCTGCCGCCCCGCACATGGTCAGGCAACTGCGCTCGATGGGTGCCGAGCCAGTTGTCCCGCCAGAGAGCTTCTTCGTAAAGGCGATGAAGAAGGAGGGGCCTCTGCTGACTGAAGAAGCGGAGCGAGCCGCCACCTGGGCGCTGATCATTCATCAGTTGTGCTGGTCAGACGAGGTGCATCTAGCCGTGCCATAGCCGGAAGAAAGAACCGCCACCTTTGTTACCCCACCGCCCTGTCTATCCTGGCTTTATCAAACGTAATTGGAAGTCGAATAGAGAAGGCTGCGCCTCCGCCTGGCCGCTCCTCGGCCCAGATGATGCCGTGATGGAGTTCGACAATCTGCTTGCTGATCGCTAGGCCGAGGCCGAGACCTCCAACCGATCGGGTTAAAGCGGTGTCCACCCGGTAGAAGCGGTCGAAGACCCGCTCGAGATGCTCACTGGCAATCCCCATTCCTCGATCATGTACGCGGATTTCCAGCATCTCTGTGTGCCTCCCTGCCTGTACCCGGGCTATCTCTGAAATACCTTCTTTCGATGTTTCTGGCTTTGTTTCGCTGATCTGCTGCAGCTTTGTTCCGGGAGATGAAGCTGCCAGAACAGGTTGGAGGAGTACCTCAACTCTTCCCCCGTTGGGTGAGTAGCTCACGGCATTTTCCAGCAGGTGGTCCAGGACCTCTCTTAGCAAGCGGGGATCCGCATCGATCAACGGGACACTGTTTGCCGGTTGTCCGGCGGCATTCCTCACGTGGATGTGAAATGTGAATGCTCCAGGTGTGTGTCCTGAAACCCGCTCTTCCACGGCACTGATAGCCTCCTGGACGATGTCCAGCGCATCAGTGAGGACGGGTGAGAGCTTGACCGATTCGGTCTCAAGCCGGGACATTTCTAGAAAGCGGTCGACGATAAACTGAAGCCGATCGCTGGCCTGCTGAATTGCGAGCAGGAACTCGTGACGCTCCTCGGCTGAGATACGACGCTCGTATCGTAAAAGCGTACCTGTATACCCTTTGATAGAAGCCAGGGGGCTTCGCAGTTCATGGCTCACCGTCGCCAGTAATTCGGCTTTGAGCAATTCCATCTCGCGCACTGATCTCTCATAGGTAGCCGCTTCCAGTTCTCGAATGCGGTCGGCTCTCAACAGGCTCAGCAGAACGGCTCCGGCGGGAGCGGCCAGTGGCGTCAGGAGCCGATTCGCCCGTGCGAGGAGTGCTTCGCATATCTCATCTGTTTTATCCACCCAGCCGAGCAGCAACCATGCCTCGCTGAAGAGAAGAGGGGTTCCATCTCTGTACAGCTGCGCTGCTTCATGATGCAGAGTGGGTGCTGAAGTGGGCAAATGGCACAACGCCCGGCAGGAAGTGCCGGAGGCCGTTTTCACCGTTGCTGCTGGAAGGGCCAGCGGCAAAAAGGAGGACAGGAGGGTATGTGCTTCTTCTTCACCTAATCCATGCCGCGCGAGGATCTGTGATCTCTTCTTACCCGCAGTAGCAAGCGGCACGTGTTGTCCGGCGATGGAGCGCTTGTCTTCCATGAGAAAAAGCGCCCCATAATGCGCCTGACAGAGGCTCAGGAGGTACTTCAGGAGAGGAACTGCCGGTTGGGAAACAGCCTGTGATGCAGAGACACTCATCTCTAAAGCGAGTCGGGCAAAGTCGGCCACTGCCTCCCTGATCTCCACTTGCTGCAACTGCTCTTGTTCATCCCGCTGTATATCCATAATGACCCTCTCTCCTCTTTATGTTTATGGTGTCTGGCACCTGCCGGTGCTTTGGTTGACATTCTACCTGAGAGAAGTATGCAGCATATCACGAAGAAGCCGGATAAGATCACATTGCTCTCTCAAAAAGAGGAGTGGAGCCTGCGAGCGTTAAACGTCCTTGCTACCAGGAAGAGGAAGTAGAGCGCCGGGAGAGGGGTGAAGCCGAGCGCTGGAGCCAGTGAACTGTAGGGCAGGATGATGCCTATCGCGACCATGAGCAGGGTGGTGATGGTCAGCGGGAGACTGGGCCGACTGCGCAACGGGTTGCCTGACGTGCGAATGATGAAGAGAACGAGCGTTTGCGTTGCCAGTGATTCGACGAACCAGCCGGTATGGAAAAGCGGAGCCGGGGCGTGGAAAACCGCCAGCATAATGAAGAAGGTCAGAAAATCGAATATCGAGCTAATGGGGCCAATGAAGATCATGAAGGTGCGAATCAGCCCGATATTCCAGTGCTGCGGCTTGCGCATAAAGCTGGCATTCCCGTTGTCCGTCGGGATTGTCACCTGGGCCAGGTCGTAGAGAAAGTTGTTGAGCAAGATCTGTGTAGGCAGCATGGGCAGGAAAGGTAAGAAGACGAACGCGCCCGCCATGCTGAACATGTTGCCAAAATTGGAACTGGTTCCCATCAGCAGGTATTTGATGACATTGCCAAACGCCTTCTTGCCTTCCAGGATGCCCTCGTGCAGAACGCGCAGACTGCGCTCCATCAGGATGATGGCCGCCGCGTCTTTGGCGACATCGACCGCGGTTGCAACCGAAATGCCCACGTCGGCAGCATGGAGCGAGGGAGCATCATTGATGCCATCGCCCAGGAAGCCGACCACGTGATGACGCGACTTGAGGGCCGGAAGAATGCGGTTCTTTTGAGCCGGGGAGACACGGGCGAAAACGTGTACCTGCTCCACGACCTGCGCTAGCGCCGGATCACTCATTCGTTCCATCTCGCTGCCTAGCACAATACGCCCGCTATCCAGTCCCACCCGCTCGCATACATGCTGTGTCACCAGTTCGTTATCGCCCGTTAAGATTTTGACAGTCACGCCATCTCGCCGCAGCGCTTCCAGCATCTCGTCCACATCTTCCAGCGGCGGGTCGGCAAACGTCAGGTAGCCCAGCAGCACCAGGTCGTGTTCATCGGCCCTGCTATATCCCTGCTGTTGTGGGAGAGTGCGGTAGGCAATGGCCAGCAGACGCATGCCCTGTGCGCTCAAGCGCTGGTAGATATCCTCGTACCTGGCTCTCCTCTGAGCGTCCAGCAGATGCAGTTCACCGCCCCGCTCACAGGAAGTACAGACCTCGAAGATACTTTCAGGCACCCCTTTGCTGATGAGCAGCGGCCCCTTCTCGCTTTCGTACTGCTCGACGACGATAGAAAGCCTGCGCCGCTCGAAGTCAAAGGGGATTTCATCCAGCTTGCGATAGCCGCTCACATCCATTGATCGGTCTTGCACGATGGCCGCGTCGAGCGGACTCTTAATACCCGTCTCAAAGCTGCTGTTGAGATAGGCAAAGAGGAATACCCGTTCTGAGGGCTGCTCTTGCAAGTCCAGCGCCCG
>DASTKE010000807.1:0-3220 GCA_035716105.1 Ktedonobacteraceae bacterium
ACTCGCGGGCCATCTTCAGAAGGCACTTCTCTCTGCCGTGGATGCTCGCCGCGTTCAGCAATTGCTCCGATGTCGGCGTGAGCAGGTTCGTGTTGCTGTGTCGCCCACATCAGGAAATACACGGCTCCCAGTACGCCGAGCAACAGCATTCCCAGAAATGCCATTGGTCCAATGCTACTCAACAGCGATATCGGATCACTATGAAACGCAGTCGGGCCTGGAAATGCAGCCGACCCCTCGAAGGCATGATGGCAAGCGTGGTGCAACGATTGCTCCTTTCTCTGCTTGTACTGTTTGTGTTCGTGGCGCTACTAGCTTCCACGTCGTCAGCATGACTCATATTGTACCAGCATACAAGGAAATTATCAAAAAAGTAAGGGATAATTTGTAAAAAATTGGTAAAGTCTCGGAAAGTTTTCTGGAAATTGATCTCCTAAAACATAGCAGTGTAAGCGTAATGTAAGACGTAATTCCGGTTTTTGAAGTGAAGAATCTGTGCTCAGACGTTTTCTATCAGAGCACATGAAGAGATAGGGCTTGTCGATAAGGAGTCATCCATCATGGATTGTCAGGTGTGTGGAACTCAACTTCTTGCGGAGGCAAAAGCTTGCCCAAATTGCGGAACGCCTACTCCTGCTTACTATGCTGGTGTCTCACCATATGATCCCACCATAGCAGCAGTCTCAGGATCATCCTCTTCTCTTATGAGTGCTCCACCGCCTCCTACGCAGTATGGTTCAAACCCGTATGAAATGCCCCTGCAAAACCCTTATCCTGCCAATCCCTATGAGGCACCACCACCGTCCAAGCGTCCGGGCAACCGTATCGGCATCATCGTCGGCGTCATTATCCTCGTTCTGATACTGATCGGTGCTGGAGTGTTTGCCTGGCTTGCGTTTGCATCGTCCAGAAATGCGGCGACTGCGAGTGCTCAAGCCACCGCGACTGCCACCGCCAATTTTACGGCCAAAGGCACGTTTACGATTTTGAATACCACCACCACAAGTTTCCGGCAGGATGGGCAAAACAAGGTTTATAGTTATACGCAGCACGGAGTAGACAGTGGAGGTTTCACGGGTTCGTATATAAATCAGGAGACATTTACCCTCTATCCAGACAACACGGGAACGTTCTCCGGGCATATTACCTGTACCTGTACGGTAGAGGGCAAGTCAGGCATTCTCCTGTACTCCATTACCGGTACGAGTGCAGCCAGCGGGAGCTTCCAGGGACAAATTTTCGACTTTCAAGGATCGGGTGACCTGGCGAAACTGCACGGGCAAGGAGTATTCCAGGGCCAGGGATCTCAGGGTACCTATTCCATACAGTTGCACTTCGATGCCTGATCGTCAACTCAGGATTATGATGCTATGATGACCTATGTTCGACGATTAAAAACCATGTTGATAATAACCACTATGGAAGAGAACAGAACAAGGATGAAGAGTATGGGGATAACTGCCCAGTTCGGTGCCTGCATAGCTGCTGCAACGAATATCAAGCCGAAGATCAAAATCATGAGCATAACCAGTGAGGCAATGGCAAGAGCCAGGCGTTGACCCGCTGTTGCCGGGCTTCCTCCGGGAGATATCGAAAGTTTCTCCCCGTATATTGGCGAACTATGCCCTTCATATCTCCCATACATAGACTCTGCTCTCTCCGAGTTCATTTCGCTGTAACCCATCTCCTGTTGCGACATGATGATTCCCTTCTCCCTTTGTCAGACAACATATTATTGGAAGCCTCTCTGTCAATACGCAAATGGTATGGAAAAGTTGTGTCATCAGGAGAATGTCCCTCAGCGCGGCAAAACAAAACCGCCTGTAGAGCGGTTCTACATACGATTTTCGTGGTGGAGATGGGAGGAGTCTGCGAGGGCTTTTTTCATGGCTTAGCCAGAAAAAACGGGCCCAGACGTGTCATGCTGTGCGCCGCGAAGCATCTGCTGCCGCTTCGCTCGAGCAGGTAGCTCCCGGAGATGCTTCGCGGCGCTCAGCATGACATGCCAGAGGCTCTTTTTCCTGGCTTGCGATGTGCCTGTCGCGATCGTCTTTATTGGCCTCTCCCTGATCTACCTGACCGAGTCCCCCACGCGGTTCGGCGTCTTCCCTGGCGGCGGTCGCTTAGTCGGAGTCTGGCAGGTCTTGACCGGCATCTGGCTGATGTATCTGACCTACGCCGTGACGCTGGATATTATCTTCAAGGCGAACTGGTGGATATAGTTTAAATATGTTCGCTTGTGAACATGCCTTACTCCATCACGTCTCGTTTCCAGGTCAGGACGAGCGCGACGACAGCGAAGATGATGGCGTAGGCGAGGGTGACGAGGAGGGCGTGCGTGCCGTCGACGGTGACGAGCGGCGGCGGGCCAATAGTGGCTGCACCCTTTGGTATGAGCAAACCAGGCATGGTGTTCAGCAGCGGCCCCAGGAAGTAGCCGGTGATGTTCTGCCAGAAGTCGTTGTGGGTGAGCCGGAAGACGAGAAGCATGATGAGCGTGCCGAAGTTGTCGACCGGAAACCAGACCAGCGCCGCGCTCAGGCCGAACACCTGTGAACGTCCAATAGCGTTCATAGCAACAGCTAAGAAGATGGTGGCACCCATGCTTATCATGACGGTGAGCACATAGACCCAGATGCCCGACCAGAAGGCCGGGGTGAGCGCGTTCAGAGCGTTCAGGTTGCCAGCCAGGATGCCGAGCATCGCAAGCGTCAGCAGCGCGTTGAGTAGCAGACCACCGATCAACACGAACAGGGCGAAGATGACGATGGCGAGTAGCTTCGCGCCGAGCAACTGCAAGCGCCCGACGCCGCGTGCCAGCAGGATGCGAATGGTGCCAAGCTGGTATTCCAGGCCGATGACGCGAGCCGTCAGGATGAGCAGGAAGAAGCCGCTAAAGATGCGCAGCACGGCCAGGTTGTCCTCCACACGACTGTAGAGGAATGGCAGCGGCGCGTGCTCCAGCGAGGCTCTGGCGTTCGGTGCGGTCATCATTACCAGGTAGGGGAGGATGATGATGCCGGCGAGGAGCACCAGCAGAATCCAGGTTGTCCACTGGCGCGAGAGCTTGAACATTTCACCGCGCACGATGCCGGGAAAGCTCGGCGTCGCACTATGAATGCTGCTTTGTTGGATGGGTGTGGATGTAATCACGGTACTCATTGAATATCTCCTGATCCGTTCCCTGTCAGGCGCAGAAAGACCTGCTCCAAATCTTCTG
>DASTKE010000808.1:0-2862 GCA_035716105.1 Ktedonobacteraceae bacterium
CTGCACGCGCTCTCTAGCTCACTACACACTACTTTCTGCGCTTGTTTTTCTTTCGCGCCATTTTTGCCATCTTGCGCTTATTTTTCACTTTTTTAGAAGCGGTGCCTCCAGGGGAGGATGCCACTGCAAAGCGAGAGACAGAACTAAGAGGATGGCCGGGCGGGATGATTTCAATGCTGCGAGGATCAATGGGTGCGCCTCTATGGGCAAGAGGATCAAATAGATCATTCAGATTGAACTCTGGCTCCTCATATTCCTTCAGACCCATAGCAACCTGTACATCATCCCAATTGATAAAACTGGTATCGACTCTATCTGCCTTGAACGCCTGCTCAATGAGGGGGAGCGTTTCCAGCGCTTTAAGATGTCCGAGGTCGGCAATGAAAAGCGCGTTAAGCTCTGGATCACTTTCAGCAAAAGTTGAGACCTGCTCAGTGATAGCCTCAATAGCCTCTGACCGTACCTCTGGATGAGATTTTCCCACCTCTACCAGAGAATTGGAAGCATAGCCACGAGCAAAAATTGTATGTGATGAATCAGCTATATAGCCTTTGAGGGCAGGGATAGAGGCTGGACCAATTCTGCTATAAATCTCTGGAAGGCCCTCCATAATCCAGTCGTCATCGAGCGCTTTTTCATCATCATATAGCTCTAAGAGCGGCTCAATTGCGGCTTCTGCTTTGAGTAGTCCAAGTACACGCATGGCGTGGACAGGCGCAAAAAATTCAAGGTCGCTGGCCTCATCGCTGAGCAGCGTCTTGTCGGTTGCCATGCGAATCAACTCAGGAATGTGTTCTGATCCAAAACCAAGCGCAAGGTAATCAGGCCACTCAGCTTTTCTAACAACCTCATCATCACCATAACTCAGCAGCTCACTCACGGGTGGGGTGTACGTTTCGGTACTCATGTTGATCTCCTCGTCTCTTCTACTTGTTGGGGCTTTCGCATTTCTCGCAACAGGCGGCGTGCGGCTGCCGCGACGGGGTCGACGCCGAGTTGGGCCAGGCAGTCACGGGTGGCGCAGCCTTCGGGCGTACCGAGGCTGTGGCCGCGATAGAAGCAGGGCATACAGGGCAAGTCCAGGCGTACCACAATAGCTTTCCTCTCAGGGTCGTTGCCGGTAAATGGTCCCCAGGCTTTGTGGTTGGTGAGGCCGTAGATGCCGACTGCTGGCCTGCCACCCGCGACCGCCAGGTGCAGCAGCGCGGAATCGTTGCCAACGAACAGGTCGACCAGTTCCAGAGCAGCGGCTGTCACTTTGATGCTGCCCTTGCTTGCCAGGCTATGCACAGGTACGCCGGATTGCAACATACCCTGTATTTGCTCATGCAATGCGGCCTCTTCCGGCCCGCCCATCAGCAGCAGTTGTCCGCCGAACTCTCGATAGAGCGTGTCAACCAATTGCGCGAATCGCTCTGGCTCCCAGCGCCGCGCCGTGCTGTAGCCGCCACTGCCGGGATGCATGGCGATGATGGGATGCTGCATGTCCCTTTTGCTCTCTGGCTCGTCTCCGAAGACCAGTTGTCGCGCCTGCTGGCGCTCATCTTCGCTCAGGGGAACGGTCAGTGTGGTATTGGTGGTCGTTGCGCCAACGGCTCCGGCGACGGCGAGGTTGTATTCGGCCTCGTGCATGGCCCCGAAACCCTGGTCGGGGACGCGCACGTTGAGGAACCAGCCGTGACCATTGTCCAGGCCCACGCGCCACTTCGCGCCCGTCGCCCGCATCAATAACTGGTGCTTCAAGCGACCAAATGGCAGCGTGAGGTGGTGCATGAGCAGCACAGCGTCATAGCGGGTGTCGTGCAGATCGTGCCAGAGGGGAGTCAGGCGCAGCAGGTTGCGCGGATGCTTGAGTATCTGCTGCGGGTAATCAAACAGGTATTTATCCAGCACAATCACGCGGTTGATGACATCCCAACCATTGAGAATACCGGCTGAGGCGGGCGTCACCAGCAGATCAATCTGTGCCTGCGGATAGGTTTCACGTAGCGCACGCAGCGCCGGAGTCGCCAGCAGTAGATCACCAATGCCAGCCAGCTTGACGACCAGAATGCGCGCATTGGGCGGCAGCGTCACCTGCCGCGTTTGCGTACCCGTTTGAACCTCTCTAACTCTCTTCATGTAATTTCTCTCGCACCACCTCAAAGACCTGAGTAGGTGTCACATTTCTCATGCACTGCGTCGTGTAGAAACGGCAATCCGCCGTATTCTTTGCCTGGTAGCACGGGCTGCACCAGATGTTGCTGCGCAGGATCGTCGCTTTGGGGCTGACAGGGCCACTGTGAGCCGGGTTGGTGGGGCCATGAATGGCGATGACCGGCGTGCCAACAGCCGCCGCGATGTGCATCGGGCCGCTGTCGCCACTAATCATCAAATCGACATGCTGCAAGAGCGCGGCAAGTTGCGGCAAGCTAGTTTTGCCTGCCAGATTGATGGGCTGCTCGCGCATACGCCCCGTGATCTCGGCGATCAGTGGCAGGTCGGAGGGTGCGCCGGTCAGGATGATGTGCGCGTTTTGCTCGCGGATGAGCCTGTCGAGCAGCGTCGCCCAGTAGGGAACGGGCCAGCGTTTGGACTGCCCGTTGTTGGAACTGACGTGGCAGGCAATCAGCGGCCTCTCAGCCTGCACACCTTCCTGCTGTAGCAGTTGCTTCACTTCCTGGATGGCTGGCGCATCGACATGCAGGGATGGGACGCGGTCTTCTGGCGTCACCGTCGCGCCAGCCGCCTGCGCCAGTTCCAGGCAGTAATCCACCTCGTGTTTGGTCTCGCCGGGTTTCCAGTGGCGTCCCGGCACGCTGTCGGTCATGAAGCCGAAGTAGCCTTCGCGGCCAAAACCGAGGCGGCGCGGCGCACCACTCA
>DASTKE010000809.1:0-8961 GCA_035716105.1 Ktedonobacteraceae bacterium
CAACTGGTTGCGCTCCTCCATCAGATCCGCCAGGTGTGTCTGGTATTGCTGTATCTCCTGCCGGTAGCCGTTATGAATAGCCTCGATCTCACTGGTGATATCTATTTCGATACTGTCTGAGCGAATGATGCGTTCAATGACCCCGGTATCTCGTTCAAGCACGCCTGTATCAGGCTCGATAACCCCGGTATCCTGTTCAAGCACACCTGTATCAGGTTCGGCGATATCTATCTCTTCCTCAAGCATATCGCTGATCTGTCGAAAATCGTCTGCTGGCTGCATGGTCGGCTCCTTGCTCGCATAGGTATTGTAATTGTGCTTGAGTACGGCAAAAACATACCGTGATGCCCATAGAGGCTCTACGATTGCTCCTTTAACTCTCCCTTAAGCAATCATACCTTGAAATGACCGAGTTTTCAAGTCCTTTTTGCCTGAATTCGCATCTCAAACCCGTCACTGAAGAAAAATGGCATTATTCTTCAGCGATTTTACCTATTGAGTTGTTGCGAGACAAACTGCTGGAGCCGGGAAACGTACTTCTCCGGATCACGGCCATAGGCTTCGCAATGTGCAGCCTTTGGCACGTAGTACACTTCTAGCTGTGTATCACTGGCTTGCGCTGCCTTCACCAGTGTATGTGCGTGATGAATGGGGATGGTATCGTCGGCCTCGCCATGGATCAGTAAGATGGGAATCTGGCGCGGGTTTTGGTCTGGCTTGCGCCCACGTTTGAAACTGCGGTCGGGGCGGGCGAACAGGGAATGGCCAAAGCGCAGGCGGAAGTCGAGCGAACTGGTGAGCACAATCGCCCAGGCGATGGCTGGAAATGCGCGGCGCAGTTGGTGCAGCGACGGCTTCCAGCCAGCGCTTTCACTGGTGAGGCGGTAGTGGACGAAACGGCGCAGAACATCGTCCAGGCGTGCGTAGGCACTATCGGCGATGATGGCGGCGACATCGGGATGCGGCGGTGTGAGTAAGGCAATCGAGGCACCCATAGAGAAGCCATGAATAATCATTTTGCCTGGCAGCGTCTCCGGTTGCCTACGTGCGGCGGTCAGCGCTGCCTCCAGATCGTGTACCTCGGCAATGCCGCCGCTGGTAATCACGCTCTCGCTCTCGCCATGCCCGCGAAAATCGAACAGCAGGATATTGTAGCCGCTCTGGTATTCAAGCGCCGCGACTGGATACATATTGGCTCGTGTGACGCGGTATCCGTGGCAGAGGATAATGGTGGGTGCGGGCTGCGGCTGCGCCCAGAACTCTCCCCGCAAGAACGTGCCGTCGAAGGTCTGAAACGTCAGCGCACGACGCAGGCTGGCAGGAGGTTCTTCCGCGCATTGCGGCATTTCCCAGGTGAACTGCGATGTATCCAGCTCTACGTGGGGATGAGAAAGTTCATCGACGAAGTAATGGGACAGGATAGCCAGTCCACTTGTCACAGTCAGACCCAATAGCCCGGTGCTGGTGGCAACGCCAATAATCCAGCGGTGATGCCCTGTCATAGCAGGCTCCTCTCAACAACGAAAGAACAATGCATACTCTATTAGAGCTATTATAGGTGTGCTTTGTGTCAAGGATTACCTGTTCCTCAACAGGAATATCAATGCTGCGCTTTTCCATCTCGGCATGACCTGCTGCTGTGCCGATCATATTGTCACGATTGTGCTAGAACTGATGACGCCAGGAACGCCCACGCCAGGATGGTGATTGCTGCAATTTAATGCGGCGGTGTGCTGGTGGGTATAAGCCCACCGGGTGGAGTTGTCGGTACAGGCACAACGGTTCCAGGTGTACCTGTCTTTGGATTTTTAGTGGGCGATGCCACAGGCGAAGCGATCACCGGCGTGAAAAAGGCTGCTTGATCCTGTGCCACTGTGCAGGTATGCCCATCGGGGCTGGTGAATGAGACGGTGACGAGCACGAGCTTGCCAACCGCGTAGGGAGCTGCTTTCAGCGAGACTGGAAATATCGCCAGGCCATCGGAAGTGGTGGTCGCGGTGACTGTACTGGTGCCGCCTCCAGGCCACAGAACGGTTGCCTGTCCATTGGCATTGTTGACCCCCACCGGATTGTTATTGATGTTTTGCACGAACTTGGCATAGACATTGACGACGGCATCTGTATTATATCCCGGCGTGGCGTTTGTAACCCAGGCCCCACAGGTATACGCAGGCAATGGTGGCGTTGGCGATGCGTTCGTTTGCCCCAGGTTGATCGTGACCGTGACCTGCGGGTTGCCCAGGTTCGTATTTGTTGGAGGACTACTGCTGCACGCGACAAGCAGTGTACTCAAGATCACGAGCAGAAGAACCGCCCCATATTTGAAATAGAGGGAGGCTGCTATTCCTGTTTTCAACTGTTTCAAGCGTTGCAACCGCATAGAATCTGGTCCACTTTCTCAATATGTTCTGCATCAGTATAACGTATGGCGAACCAGAAATCGCAGTGTGGCGTTTGTCCCTGCCAAAAAAGTACTATGAGAGAGAGGGGAACAGCGAGTCATCCCGAATTTCTGACGATCTGAAAAAACGCAGCAGGCCACTCGCAAGGGGTGGCCCTACTATATACTGTGTGGCTCATAGAGCCGCGTAGCTGGCGAGTATAGTAGGGCCACCCCTTGCGAGTGGCCTGCCCAAATCCACCATTCGGCATAAGTCATGCCTTCTGATTCCAGGTCATTGCACGGTAATAGTAAGGTCCATGCCGGTGTGGATGGTGCAATACACGTGGAAGGTACCGGCGTTCGTGAATGGCCCGATGGGAGCGCTATCACTGCCATTGTAGGTTTGATTGATGGTGGGCGCTCCAGCCTCTTTGGCTGGTTTTTGTTGCCCATTTACCCAGCTACCATTGGTGATGATGTGCGGTGATGCAACATCATCAATCAGATTGACCGAGTCACCCTTTTTGATGGTGATGGAGGTTTGCAGGAAGCTAGCTCCGCCCATATGGACAGCCGGGCCAGAACTGCTAGCCGTGTCCCTGATGGCGCAAGCGCAGAGCAGGACGGTCAGCAAGCTAAAAACAAACAAGCCTAAAAACACCTTTTTATACATGGAAGTTCCTTTCAGATATACCGAGGAATAATCTCTCCTCAAATGTATGGCCCCGGCCTCTGTCTCTTCCACCGGGTCCCGTTAGTATTATAGCAAAAAATACGCCGCGAGGGATGGGCAACGGCATGCATCAGGCAAGAAAGATAGTGTTCGTGTGTCTCGTGTAGAAAAAAGAGACAAGGACTTTAGCTCTTATCTCTCTTCCTTTTTTGATAAATTTCCTGCCAACGGAGCTATGTTTGCGCCAGATCCTCAATCACCAGGTGGCTGGTGATGTCAGCAGAGAGCAACACACCAGGGATACCGGCTCCAGGGTGTGTTCCTGCCCCCACCAGATAGAGGCCATCGATGGAGCTAGAGCGGTTATGCGGTCGGAGGTAAGCGGACTGGAAGAGGGTCG
Organism: Ktedonobacteraceae bacterium; assembly: GCA_035716105.1. Taxonomy (GTDB): domain Bacteria; phylum Chloroflexota; class Ktedonobacteria; order Ktedonobacterales; family Ktedonobacteraceae; genus CADDYT01. Next base: position 3,457 of record DASTKE010000809.1, read on the forward strand.
GCTCGATCGAGAACGCCGCTCCTAGATAGCTGCGCAGGTCGGTGGCAAAATCGAGCGGCGTAAAAGCTCGTTCGGTCACGATGCTCGTCTCTAATCCTTCCAGCCCCATTTCCTGTTCCAGGAAGCGAATGATCTTGTCTCGAAAGGCTGCTGCTTCACGTGTCCAGTCGATGCCGTGTGCGAGGTTGGGGACAGGAGCGAGGACATAAAGGCTCTCGCAACCCGGCGGGGCCATCGTCGGATCGGTTTTGGTCGGAGCATGGAGGTAAAGCGCCAGATCGTCTGCGATACCTTGACCATCGAAAATATCACGAATGAGTTCCCGATAGTGGGCTGGCATGACGATTGTGTGATGACGTAATTGCTCGTACTGCCGATTTAACCCCAGATACAACAGGAAGCAACTCATGGAGTAGCGATAATGTTTCAGGCGGCTTGCGGTCGGCTTCGGGCGCTGGGCTGCTGGCAGCAACGTGAGAAATGTGGAGGCGACATCGCTATTGGCAACCACCGCATCCGTCTCAAGGAGAGTTCCGTCTTCTAGACGAACTCCCGTTGTGCGCCGCCCGTCAAGCAGAATCTGCTCAACGGGTATACCACAACGAACCTCGCCGCCAAGTGTCCGAAACAGACGTTCCATCGCTTCGACGAGCGAGTACATGCCGCCCATCGCGAAATGCACGCCTCCCAGACGTTCAAGATAGGGTACAATGCTGTAGATGGCGCTGGCGCGGAACGGATTTCCACCAACGAAGAGTGGATGGAAGGAGAAAACCATGCGCAGTTGCGGATTGCGGAAGTACCGTGAGACAAACGAGTAGACGCCACGCTGTGCGCCAAAACGCACGAGCTCAGGCACAACGCGCAAGAAGCTGCCTATTGTGAGAAAAGGTTGATCGGCCAGGTCTGTAAATGCACGCTGGTAGATGCGTTGGGTATCGGCGAGAAATGCGCGGTAGCCTTGCACATCACGTGGTTCGAACTTTGCGATCTCGGCCTCGTCCTGAGCAGCCGTTCCCCAGTAATCGAAAGAGCGCCCATCACGAAAGTAGATGCGGTAGAAAGGACTGAGTGGCATCAGGACGACATCGTTTTTCAGGCTGCGTCCGGCTGCGGCCCAGAGATTATCGAGCAGGTACGGGGCGGTAATCAAGCTGGGTCCCATGTCAAAGGTGAAGCCGTCTTGCTTCAACTGGTAAGCCCGTCCTCCCAGGCGTTCGCGTGCCTCCACCAGTACGACGGCCTGTCCGGCTGCTTGCAAGCGAATAGCCGCCGCCAGACCGCCGAAGCCGCCACCGATAACGATAGCCTTGCCCTTGCTATGCGTGTTCGGCGTCACGGCAATGCCAGAAGATAGTTGCGTCATGAATGAAGAACCTCCTCGGTTGTACTGGATGTGGGGTTGCGCGCCTGACTTGAGAGCGCGTACACCTGCTCTTCGAGAGCCTGTATCAACTGTGTGGAATTGGGATAGTCGCGTCGGAAGAGTGCCGGGCCGAAACGCAGTGTGACATGCCATTGTTCATGCTGGATATATGTCAGCCCTGCCGGGACGATAGCTACCTGTGTAAGCCCATCTTTCTCTGCCATCTCTACCAGCTTCGCAAAGCCTGCTCGGAATGGCAGAAAGGCAGTGAGATCGTTCTTGGGCGTCCAATCCGGATCGATGTTGGGGTACGCTTCTGGAAAGATGACCAGCACCTCTCCGCTGCGCAACAGCCAGACCGCGTTAATGACGGCCCGTCGTAGGTAGCGCGAAGCCTCATCCGGCGAATAAGCACTGGTACCCGTTTGAGAGGCGTCCCTTGTATGTATGCTCAGCCGTTCAGTGCGCAGTATCGCAGGCCAGTCCACCATCGCACATGCCCATTCCATCATCCTCCGCAGCCAGAGCTTTTGCACCCAGTCCAGTGCGACAAGGATATGGAGCTGGCGTGGAATAGCCTCTAGCAAGATGCAACCATCATACAGGTGGTGGAAGTGACGTGCAGCGATCAACACCGGACCGGAGCCTGGCACGTATTCCAGTCCCTCTACTCGAACCTGTACCTTGCGCCATGTAAGCGCCTGACTGCCTGCATTTACTGTTCGCTGCGAAATGCGCTGCGCAATTGAAGTTCTGCGCTCAGACTTCGTAACCTGCTGCACTTCTCCGGTTGGCTTCAGCAGCAAAGCCAGCGAGGCAGGAACTAGACCGAAGATCACAGCCATCAGAACAGGAATCCAGAGGCCGACGCTCAGATTCAGAGCGATGGCAAAGCCGGTATTTGCAACATAGATGCCGAATGGAATCCACGCTGCTCTCCGCTGCGTCTCGAGGTTGCTGCCCCAGAGCGCTCGACTGATGCCGATGTAGATCAGGCCAGTCAATGACCATCCGACCAGGTTACTCAGAGGCATGCCAAAGTAGGGGCCGTTCTGATACCATATCCAGAAATGGATGGGGAGACGTTGACTTGCCATCGCTGGATCTAATGCCAGATCCCAGACAGTCAGGAAATAGACGCCCAGTGCCAGCGACCAGGCACTGCGATGGCGAGTCCCGACGCTAGCGACGATGCCACTCGCCAGGATATACGAGGCGAACCCCATGTAGAACCAGGACAACGGAATGGAGTAAGGAACGAGATTGGCAACTTTGAAGCCCAGGAAGCTCGTATAGGAATATGGTCCAAAGGGAAAACCTGTACTGGTACCCAGCAATTCCATGCTTAAAGGGATCATGGTTGCAACGACAAAGAAGATAAGCGTCTTGCGGACGCTGACGAAGAGCAAGCCAAAAAGCAGCATGGTCGCTGCCCCAAAAAGGATATGGAGCGATCCCGCGTAGCGAATACCAAAGTTGAAAACCATTATCGCAGAAGGACTGTTATTCCACAGTTCAGGATGTGGCAGTGCAATCAAGAGGCCGCCCAGGCCAAACATCAGGGCCACCAGGTGGCCGTAAAAGAGGATTTTGAGTGCTCTCAATGTAAGCCTCCACGAATCAGAACGCGATCACGCCAGACGTAGCGACGTTGCAAGGTACATTTCCCCAGCTGGATAGCCACAGGCAGATCGCAAAGCGGCGAGAGCCAGTAGGACCAGGGGCGCTGGCGATACGCCCGCCGCGTACCAAAGAGCACACCTATGCGCATAGCCGCCAGAATGCCATTGAGCGTCATCAGCCAGCCGCGCTGCGCACGTACAATAACAAGAAAGAGAAACAGTGGCAGTGGTAGTGCTTGCACCAGCACTATATCGAGCCATCCGAGCAATGTGTTCAAGCCTGAGAATTGGTCGTGCATTGGCAGTGAGCGGGTCCAGTTGCGCCAGGCATCGCGCCAATCTCTATACATGTTGACACTAACCAGACCTCCTGCCTCATAAAAACCGACGGGATGACCTGTGGACACGAGCGTTCTTGCAATAGTGATATCTTCACAGACGGAGTTCCATGCTGGCTCAAATCCTCCGCAGCCCTCCAGCACATCCCGGCGGAAAAGAAAGCACTGGCCGTTTGCCTGTACCTCGCTCACGTGGCGAATGGCTTTTCCCGGTATGCCGAAGCGGTAGACCAGCGTAGTGAGCAGGGAGGGATGCAGCAATCCTTGACCAATACCCTCGATCTCTTGCAGCGTTGCTATGCTCAATGCCGAAAGCTCTGCTCGTTTTGCTCGTCCAAGGAGCGCAGGTGTCAGGAGTGCGCCAGGGCGAACATCCGCGTCCACGGTCAGTATCCAGTTTGTGGCAGCAGTGGCGGCGCGAAGTCCTATCTGCAATCCCCATGCCTTGCCGTTCCAGTGCGCCGGGATGGGGGTACTATCTACCAGGCGCACACGGCGGTCGCGCTGTTCATAGGTACCGACCAGCTGTTGCGTGCCATCCTCTGAACCTCCGTCTACGACCACGATCTCGGTGACATCTGCTCCCTGAGCGATCAGCCCATCCAGACAGGACGAGAGCCGGTCGTACTCGTTCAACACCGGTACAATCACTGAGACATGCTCCCCATCTGCGGCCAGTGCCTCTTCAGCCGAAATAGGCTCTCCGCCTGCACTGCGAAGCATACGCAAGATTACCTTCAGGCCCAGGAGGGCCTGCACAAAAAGGATTGGCACCAGGACATAGGATATCCTTTTAGTCTTCAAAAAGCACCTCCGCTTCGGTATCAGGGGAAAACTCGCCGCGCTGCCAAAGCCGATCGAGTGTGAAGGCGATAGCGGCCTCTTGCACCTTTTCTGGGAAGTTAGTCGCTGCCCGTGAGCGGAGTACATCGTAGTTCCTGTGTTCGATCTCGGTCAGGATACGGCGATAGAGTCGAGCTGCAACCAGGATAGAGAGCCGACAACCGGGGGGCAGCAGCCAGATGCCCGACATACCACGAACGTAGTAGCGATGTGCGCGAGCAATCTGGTAGCTCATTAAGGCGCGGAAGCGATCATCTGGCCCATACTGCTTTTTGAGGAGTTGGGACAGATGCATACGTGAGCTGCCAAAGCGTTCCAGGTCCTCCCGCGGAAGGTAGATGCGCTCTACCGCGAGATCGCTGCCCACGTCGCGAAGGATATTGGTCAGTTGCATGCCGATGCCCAGGCTTTGTGCGGCGTCCAGCGCGTGAGCCGAATTGGTGCCGAGAATATACGCCAGGGCCAGGCCGACTGTTCCTGCGACGCAATAGCAGTAGTGGTGCAACTCGCGAAAATTCCGTATCTCGCGTGGCTCCAGGTCTGACGCCAGTCCATCGAGAAAATCGAGAAAGATAGTGGTGGGAAGAGGATATTTGTCCAGGATGGCAGCAAGCCTTGTTCCCATTGGTTCCCTGGGTGCTGGAAAGGAGTGTCCCTCTATAAACCATCTCTTCCATGCATGCAATTCTATACGGAGGTTCTCGACTGGACGGGACCCTACTGGTTGATCCACGAGATCGTCCAGCGTGCGAAAAAAGGCATACAGGGTGACAACCTGGGGCCGATGTTTTGGAGAGAGAAAGTGTGCAGCAAAATGAAAAGTCCGTCCCTGAGTTGCCAGAAGCCACTCATCCGAAGCACTCATCGGAGCAGCCAATTGTTGCGAAGAGGTACCCGCTTCGCCCGGTTTACCGATCTTCTCTATGCTTTCCAAATTCTTCTTGCCGATCTCTACTATTCTCATGTCGAACTTCTTCCTTCTCTTTTTCTGCACGGTCTCTCTTCAGACAATATGTCTAAGAGAGAAGCATCTCTATATGGATTTGCCAATACGAGGGCTTTAAACAATCTCTCTATGCATCAGATGCAAGATCAAAAGAGAACGGGTACATATTCACAGAGAATTCACCAACCAGCATCTGCACTCAATGCATCTATGAAGACGATAGGGGAATCTGGATGAGGTCTATGTAGAGGGAGTATTGATGTAGGAGAGAGCCAGTTAAATGAGTTTACTCCATCTGCTCTTAACGTTCAGGAGGGTAAAAAAAGAAGGAAAGCAGTTGAGTAAACCAGTTGCTACATACATCCGAGGGCGTTGAAAACAGAAGTGCCT
>DASTKE010000810.1:0-3639 GCA_035716105.1 Ktedonobacteraceae bacterium
GGCTGCTCGTATGAGCAGCCTGCAAGGGCTTTGTTGACGCCTACAGAGCCTTAGCTCAGGGGACCGTTACGGCCTGTTCCTCACCGCGACGGGTCTGGCGAGCGGCGATGCGCCGGGCCATCGTGCGGTTGGCCGAGGCCAGCGCCTGCACGAAGAGCCAGCCAGCCACGATGGCGACGCCCACCAGCGAGACCCACATGATGACCAGAGCGACAGTCACGTTGCTGCTGCTGGTGAAAACCTGTGCAAAGCCGGACAGGTAGGTCTGACTGGTTGCCTCAATGGCGAAGACCTGCGGGCCGTAGAAGAGCGTGGCCCCCAGCACGAGGAAGACGGTTGCCACACGATACGCGGTCACATCATCGTCCACCCGGCGCGAGAGCTTGACTGCCAGGGCGACCAGCAGGCAGAGCGCCGCCAGCGGCCCCGTGATCGGCAGGGCGGCGTTGGCGACGATGTTGGGCGAGAAAAACACCCAGCTCAGCGCGAAAGTGAGCAATAATACGGCATCGCGCATCAACAGGTACGACATCCACCAGACATCCGCACCCAGGCGCAGACCGCAGCGGCGCAACGTGCGCAGCACATAGGGTCGGCCCAGGTGGAGAATCAGGGTCATGGTCCACAGGGCGGGAAGAAAGGCAACGATGGTGCTGACCAGCCACTGCGAGCCACCCTGCACAAGTGCCTGTGTAATCGCGGTAGCGATATCATCTGGTTTCATGGTTATGCTCCTTCACTCGTTGAGGTTGACTGCGGCACTTCGGCACGCCCACCGGTCATCAACGTATATCCGGCGGCGACGGCTCCCAGAATAGCGAACAGCGCTGTGGCGACGTAGCCGATGCCGACCGCCCAGGCCGGGTTGCTGCTTGTGACCAGGAAGTTGCTGATGGTGGCCATCGGCCCGGCGGCAATGGCATTGCCCTGCACTCCGACCAGGTAGGGTACGAAGTAGAGCAGCGCGCCGAGACCGAGCAGTCCGGTCACAAGCCGGAAATCGCGCAGGTTGTTATCGGGATCGCCCATCAACTTCACCAGCAGCACACCGAACAGTGCCGTGGCAGCCAGCGCGCCCGTCAAGGGTAATTGGTCGGTCGTGACCACGTCGGGAAAGAAGAACATAAAGCTCATCACTACGCCTGAGACGATCAGCAGGTCGCGCAGGGCCGCGTAGATCAGCCAGAGCAGATCAGCGCCCAATCGCAGGGTAAAGCGGTCGATCATATCCAGGATGTAGGGACGCCCCAGGTGCAGTCCCAGGATAGCCAGCCAGATGATCGGCAGAGCCGCGGCCAGCGTTCCCTCCAGAAATTGTTCGCCGCCTGCATTGATGCCGGAAATGATGGCATTGGTCAGGTCTTGAACGGACATCGAAATTTCTCCTTTATCAGGCTAAGCAATAACAACGTTTAGCGTCTGGTTGGGGCGGCGACTGCGTCAGGAGCGATGACCTTCACAGTCGGGCAAAGGTAGGCCAGGTCACAACGCAGGCAGCGGCTGGCCTCGCGCCGTGCCTGTTGCTCGGTAAAGCCTGTGGCGAATTCAATCGAGCGGTCTCGTGCCTCATTCGCTGGCCGCAGTGGCATCACCTCACGCGGCGTTGGACGCAGATCGAGCGAGACGACTCCCTCCGGTGGCAGCGTCGAGGCGGTCTCAAATTCGTCCTCTGGCATCTCTAGCACCTCGGCTGGCGAGCGGAAGGACAGGTAGGCATGGATGGAGCGGGCCGCTTTCCTGCCATGCTCGGCGGCGTGAATGATGGATTTGGGGCCATAGGTGACATCACCGGCGGCGAAGACGCCTGGAGCGCCAGTTGCCAGCGTTTGTGGGTTAATCAAGAGACCACCCCAGGCAGCGACCATCACACTGGTTCCCTCCGGCAAAAACGAGGGATCGGGTGCCTCACCAATGGCAACCAGAACGTGATCAACGGGCAGATCAAATGTCTCGCCGGGGAGAGGAACAGGTTTGCGGCGTCCCTTCGCGTCCGGCTCGCCCAGTTTCATGCGCTGGCAATGCACGGTCTGCACCTGTCGCTGTTCGGAACCCAGAAGCTGCACCGGAGCAGCCAGTTCATGCAGTTGGATGCCCTCTTCAAGCGCGGCACGCACCTCTTCAACCTGCGCGGGCATCTCGTGCTGGCTGCGTCGATAGAGGATATGGACGGTGCGTGCTCCGGCACGCAGAGCGGAGCGGGCCGCGTCCATCGCGGTGCTGCCGCCGCCAACCACGGCCACATCGCCTTCGATGCGCGTCTCAGCATTCAGGTTATACTCTTTCAGGAAGGTGGTTGCCGGAACGACTCCCTGCAAATCCTCACCGGGAACGCCCAGGCGCTGGCTGAGCTGCGCGCCGACGGCCAGCAGAACGGCATCGTAGTCGTGCTGCAACTCGTCGAGACTGATATCGCGGCCAATGGCCGTATTAAGCCGGATATCGACGCCCAGTTCGATCATGGCATCGATATCGCGCTGGAGTTCCGTTCGTGGCAGGCGATATTCGGGAATGCCAATCGCCATCATGCCCCCGGCTACCGGCATGGCGTCGAAGACGGTCACACCGTAGCCACGGCGCGCCAGGTAGTAGGCCGTGCTCAGCCCCGTCGGACCCGCACCGACGATGGCGACCACCTCCGCTCGCTGCTCCTTCGGAGGGCGGACAGCACGCTTCGCTGGCGAACCGTGATCGGTGGCAAAGCGCTTCAGATCGCGGATGGCGATGGGGGCGTCGAACTCGCCACGACGGCAGACATCCTCGCAAGGAGCGGTGCAGACGCGCCCACAGATGGAGGGGAAAGGATTGGGTTCGGCTGCTACTCGCAGCGCTTCGTCATAGCGTCCCTGCGCAATCAGGCTGACATAGAGACCAGCGTTTGTGCCAACGGGACAGGCTGCCTGACAGGGCGCTCGCAGATCTTCTCTGCGCTCGCCCAGCCAACTGCGCCAGCTTTGCCAGGTGGCCTTGCGCTCGGCGACATGCCAGGCATGATCCGCGCCCCACGGAGTTTCGCCCGGCTCTTCTGGCGTAGCTCGTGTGTAGGCGTCAAGCGGTATCCAGCCTCCAGCCTGCGGCAGGTGCGAGACGAGGCCACGCTGTGCATAGTCCACATCCTTCTCACTTCCCTGGATGGTAATGGCGTTGGTGGGACACTCCTGCGCGCAGACCTGGCAGCCGATACAGGCGGCGACCTGTACAGGGGCTAGCATCATCCAGGCCCGTGTGGCATTCTCACCGGGAATGGGACTCAGCCGCTCGCTGGCGTCACCCAGTGTTCCAGCGCCTGATGGACGGCTCATATCCAGGCAGCGTACCGGGCAGAGGTCCATACAGATGCCACAATTGATACAGGTTTGCTGGTTGACCTGAAAACGATAGGCCATATTGCCTCCTTTCTTTCAGGAAGAACACTGGCCTCTCCTCGCATTTCACTACGTTGGATCAGCACGATGTTCTTCAAAGTACGTAAAAATGCTTACTGGGCGAAGCATAGAATGCCTGTATCACAAACACATCACACAGATGAGGAAAAAAATCACAGCACGCACTCAAAAACAAAAGCTAAAAAAGCAGCTACCTGGAGTCAACAGAGCGAGAAACGGTGCAGTTCCTGGAGCGACTGCTCCAGGAACTGCACCG
>DASTKE010000811.1:0-9168 GCA_035716105.1 Ktedonobacteraceae bacterium
ACTCTCCACTACGGCATGAGCATAGGGACTGCGCACCACCACCATATGTAACGCGGTTGGCCTCTCTACAGGCGACCGCAGATCATCCACATAATGAGAACTGCCGGTAATCAGCACATAATCTTCTAGACGACGTTCCAAACCAGTTGGTACATCCATCTCTGACCCTCCATCTAATCGTGTGAGATAGTCCCTATTCTATCGCAAAAACATCTAATTAGGAAAGACATGAAAAGCCACGCTCTCACTAAAGCACCATCTCTGCACTTCCATGTAGCTCATCAATTGAAAGTCTATAGCCTATTTCTCCTATTTTTCTGGAATAACTCTGGTAAATTTCTGTCAAAAATTGTATGCTAGTAGCAGTGATTCGGTAGTCCTTCTATTGTTCGTAGAAGGGATGCTCGCGATGTCCCCCTCGCGAATAGAACAGATCAACTTCATGCAAAAATGCTGGCATGTAGATATCTCACCATTTCCAGAAGCCACCGAGATACCTGAAGACGAAATGGCTTCATTGTCCTCAGACAGATGCGTAGCCGCATTGCAGCAAAGCTTGCAATTTGATAATTTTCTCGTCAACCAGGTTTGCCTGGAAGCAGCTTGTGTCCTCTTTCCAGAAGAGCAGTCATTCTGCCCCAGGCACGAGTTTATCGAGCATCTGTCTATTTTATCCCTGCGGATCCAACTGAAAGACCGAGAACTGTACCAGCATTCTCTCGAAGTGCTCGCTATAACGCGGCTCTTCTTACAGGCGCTTCATTTGCCTGAAGAAATTTCTAGCCTGATTCAAATTGCCGCTCTGTTCCACGACGTGGGCAAAATCGATATCTCGCACGAAATCCTTTACAAATCATCAGAACTCACGCCGCAAGAGTTCGAGGAAGTGAAAAAACACAGTTTTCACGGCGCGCAGAGATTGGGTCGGAGCGAGATATTGCAAGAAGCTGCCGTCTTGGTCCACCACAATCACGAGCACTGGGACGGCAGCGGCTATCCCGCCGGGCTACAGGGACTGTCAATCCCTTTAGGGTCGCGCATTATTGCGATAGCCGATGCCTTCACCGTCATAACCACCGGGCGCATATACAAACCTCCCTGCACACTGGCACAGGCGCTAGCTGAGCTTTCATGCTGCGCGGGAACACAGTTTGATCCGCTGCTCGTCGCGCATTTCTGTTCCTACCTGCAAAGCGCCCTGTATCAGCAGGCAGTCCAGTTTCCCCCGGCGCACAAAACACGCCCAGGAGCGGCGTAAAGTATGCGCAATACAAAGGTATTCCTGTCTTCAGAATATCTTCATCAGACAGGAATACCAGTACAAAACGAAGAAGGCAGCGAATGGTGTCTCAGATTAGAGAACGGCGGTTACTTTCCGCAGCTTTCCCCCTCGTAAAAAGCCAATCACGACTTTTTCTCCGGGGCGATGCCGGCGCACAAGGCGCTGCAGGTCACGTGGCTCCAATACAAGCTCCTCGTCAGCATTCACAATGATATCCAGCCGCTTGAGTTCAGCGCGTTCGGCAGGCGAGTTGGAGCGGATTTCCAACAATTCCATACCATACTGCTGTCCCAGGCCAGTACTACGCTGCAGCGCTTGATCCAGTCTCACCTGCATACCGCCCACGCCGAGCGAGACACCAGAGGGACTGGACTCACGTTTTGTAATGCGAGCGACGGCGGACTTGACGGTGTCCAGGGGAATTGAGAAGCCGAGTCCCTGGGCCAGGGGCATCATAGCGGTAGTGATACCGACGACGCGGCCACCGCTATCGACCAGTGGGCCACCAGAATTGCCCGGATTGATGGAGGTATCGGTCTGCACCAGGTTGGTTAGCTTGCGAGCTCCGGGCGCATCCAAAGTTCTGCCCAGGGCGCTGACGACTCCGGCGGTCACAGTCCAGTTCAGACCATAGGGATTGCCGACCGCAATCACCAACTGCCCGACTTTCAGTTGAAAGCGGCCCAGTTCCGCCACCGGCAGGTGATCCGCACCAATACGCAGCACCGCTACATCCACATCAGGATCGGCTCCAACCAGACCGGCGTCAAACTTGCGCCCATCGGCCAGCGTGACCTTGATACGTCGCGCATGATTGACGACATGGGCATTGGTGAGAATCAAACCATCGGAGGAGAAGATGAAGCCGGAGCCGAGGCCACCACCAAATTCTGGTCTGGGCACATTGAACGGGCCAATCCTTCCTTCGCGCTCTATATCGATACGTACTACGGCAGGCCCAACGCGCTCCGCCGCCGTGGTGACGGCATGAGAGTAGGCATCAAGCGCCTGGGCGTCGTTATCGTGTGTACTCATAACGGACATTGTGCTTTCCTTCAGGAACCCGCTCAATGGGACGTGCGTGCGAGGCAGCGACTCAATGAGATTGATCAGGATTCTATCACATCCACACGCAAACCGCTACTTTTGTATCAACTGATCAGTCGAATACCGTAAGATTCCTACACGCCATCCGCTTCAGTGCTATTTCTTTTCCCTTTTCTCTCAATTATTACCAAATATAACCCCCTTTTTTCACACCTCCTACGCGGAAGGCAGGGTATTCTCTTACCAGATTATTGATCTTTCTTTATTGCTGAGGTTATCCTCTGCTCATACAAAGAGAAGTATACTGTGTGCCTTGAGAACTGACTCGAAAATGCTACACAGCACAAAAGCTTCTCAGAAAGTGCCATATGAGCGTGAAGGCTGCATGTTCTGCGGGTCAAGGCAACATAGCACCCTCTTGTCGCAGCAAATGGCACATCGGAAGCTGAAGAGAAAAGGATGAAAGAGTTTTTTGAAGATGATGCTCTAAGCATCTATGAACCGCCGGGCGAGACAGCAGTTTCTACTGTGCAAGTACAGAGCAAGCCGTCATTCCGCCCAGGTGTGTCCTACAACGCCTTGATCCTGGATGCCTCCCTGCGTCAATCGCTGATGACCGTACGCTCGCTTGGACGACACGGGAAGCACGTTGCAGCCCTGGAGGTCAGCAGTGTCCAGAAACGATCAACGCATGTGCCAACCTTCTCGTCGCGCTGGTGTCAAAAAGCATCTTTTGTTCCTCCATACGAGCGAGAGGTCGGGCCGTTCTTGAACGATCTCAAGCAGATCATTGATGAAACACAGGCTCGTATTCTCATCTGTTCCGCGGACGGAACGATTGACGTGCTGCGAAAACACCGCGCCGAAATCGAGCAACACGGCGCTCGACTCGCACTGGCAAAAGATGAGGCGCTCGATATCGCTATCAAGAAAGAGCGTACGCTAGCGGTTGCAGAAGAATTAGGGCTGAATATTCCCAGAGAAATTCTGCTTACAGAGGAGCGCGATGTCAGCACGGCACTGCATGAGATTGGTCTGCCCGCGGTCGTCAAACCAACCGAATCCTGGCTCTGGGGTCAGCAGCAGGGGGTCAGGTTGAACTGCAAGCTCGTAACCACACCTGAAGAAGCACGCCTTGCCGTCATGCAGTTAACACAATTCGGAGGGAGCGTTCTCTTTCAACAGTTTATTCCAGGACGACAAGAGTCTGTGAGCATGTTGTATGCTCGTGGCGAAATGTATGCACGGTTCGCGCAATGGACCCGACGCGCTCATCCTCCTCTGGGGGGCGTCTCAACCTATCGCCAGAGCATCGCGCCTCCTGAAGACACTACTACTCAAGCCGAGCGCCTGGTGCGTGCCATCGATCTCGAAGGCTATTCGCAGGTGCAGTTCCGACGCGATGACCTCGACAAACCGTATTTAATGGAGATTAATCCTCGCCTGACTTCCGGTATTGAGCTTGCGGTACGAGCGGGCATCGATTTTCCCTACCTCGTGTATCAGTGGGCCAGTGAAGAGCCGATTGATCGCGTCGAGGGATACCGAACCGGCTTGAGAATGCGCTATCTCGAGGGCGATTTCCTGACGACTCTACAAACGTTCGCCGAGCATGGACGTCCCGGCGTCACATCATCGACCAGAGCACTGGCCGAGTTTGTTGCGGCCTTCTTTGTTCCAGCAGGGTACGACTATTTTGACTGGCACGACCCCCGCCCGGCCCTGACCGCTGTCCGTGAAACACTGGACCACGTGCGGTACCGGCTCAAACGCACGTTTTCCAACTAACTCTCTTTCCTTGAACCAGGACAAAGAAGAGAAGCGTAAGCAGAAACGAGGAGCATATTTCGTGGAAGAGTCCCTTCGTGTTTGTCTCGTATCCTTTATGTTTGCCCCACTCGTTGGAGGATCTGAGGTACAGGCAGAAAAGCAAGCCCGAACACTGCAGAAGCTCGGTCAAGAGGTCATGGTGGTGACATATCGACACCATAAAGCATGGAAGCGAGCTGAGGTCATTGATGGCTTGCCCGTCATTCGTGTTGGTGGTATGTACCGGAAAGGCTGGCTTCGCCTGGGCCGACTTGGACACCTACCTCTGAACATTCTGCTGTTTTTCAAACTCTGGCAGTTGCGTCGCCATTATGACCTGATCCACGCTCTCCAACTCGGTTCCATGTCAGCGGTCACGGCATTCATTGGCAAGCTTACGCACAAACCCGTTGTCGTGAGTGTCCCAACAGTGGGACCAGGGGAACCACAGTCGCGTACTGCTCTGATGGCAGACACCCTGACCACGCTCGAGCCGGATTTCTTCGACGTTGATTTCAGGGAAGCGGTGGCAGGCGACATTTCCTATATCTCTCGCCTGGTGCTTGGCGGCAATCTGATGATGGCATTCTTAAAGCGATCAGCGGCCTTTTACCATATTCTCAGCCGTCGCAGTCACACGTACCTGGTCTCTCATGGCTTCCGTGCAGAACAGATTACACGCATTCCCAACGGTATCGACCCGGAGAAATTCTACCCGGCCCCGGCAGGGCGTCCCGATCCTGCACAGCCAGAACGAACGATTCTCTGCGTGGCTCGCCTGCAATACCCCAAGGGTATCGACGTGCTCCTGCACGCCTGGGCCAGGATGCTGCGGGAAGAGCCAGCATGGCGTGCATCATACCAGCCCCGATTGCTCATTGTTGGGGAAGGGCCGCTGCGAGCGCAACTAGAGCGCATCAGCATCGAGCTTGGTATTCAGGAGAGCGTCGAGTTTCTGGGGTTACGCCGGGACGTGGCCGAGCTGCTGCAAACAGCCTGGGGTTTTGTGCTGCCCTCGCGTTGGGAGGGTATGCCCAATGCCCTGCTTGAAGCGATGGCCTCTGGACTGCCCTGTATTGCCACACGTGTCAGCGGGAGTGAGGACGTGATCGATGACGGAATCAATGGTTTGCTCGTTCGGCCACTTGATCCCGCCGCCTTAGCACAGGCATTGCGACGTATCATCGAGGACTCCGATTTCGCCCGGCAACTGGCGCAGGAGGCAAGAGCAACCATTCTGGCAAACTACCAGATGACGACCGTCGCCGAACAACTGCTATTGCTCTATCGCACCCTCCTCAAGAGAGAGGTGCTGAGACTTCCTCTCACGGTGTAGGAAAAGGGGAAAATGATGAGCAAACCACGAGTCTACGTCGTCATTACCACCTTCCTACCTTCGGTTGGTGGGGCCGAAATGCAAACGCTAGCTCAATGCCAGCACTTAATCCAACGCGGTCACGCCATGCATGTCGTCACGTTCCATCATTATATCGATAGTTTGCCACACGAGGTGGTCGATGGAGTGCCGGTCACACGTGTTGCCGGTTTTCTGCTGGGAAGACGGAAACAGTTACCGCGACTGCTTCAGAAAATCTTATACTTCCTGGCAATATTCGTCATGAGTTGGACGCTGTGGCGACAGCGCAACGAGTATGATGTGCTGCAGGTCTGCCAGTTCAATTTCCTCGTTCTCCCCCTCGCTCTCGTCTGTTTGCTGGCCAGGAAACCCATGTCGATTATCGTAATTAGCGCCGGGGCGGGCAAACGGACAAAGACCCACGAGCCAGCCAAACTGCTCGCAGGCTCCCTTGATCCTGAAACACCCTGGCTCACGGTCGATGGCAAGACCTGGATAGATGGTGACTTATACGGGCTGGAAACCGCCGGCCCTCTTGTCGTCATGGCGATGGGCGCGCTCTTACGGCGTATCGGTGCCATCGTCGTCGTGCTGAGTTCTCGTATGCAGCGCTACGTGAGCGAACATCACTTCGATCTGCCGGGCATGTGCGTTATCTCAAACGGCGTTGACCTTGTTCGCTTCCAGCCACTTTCTGCCGGTCTCGATGACGAACAGCGCTTGCAGACAGTGGTTTGTGTCTCCAAACTCCGCTACGAGAAAGGCATTGACGTGCTCTTACAGGCCTGGGCTATCGTCCACCAGCAACGGCCTGAAGCCAGATTGATTCTCGTAGGGAGCGGACCGATTCAAGCACAGCTAGAAAAGATGGCCCAGGCACTGGGAATAGCCGGCACGGTCGAATTTGCGGGCCTGCAAAAGGACGTGCCAGCCCAGTTTCATCGTGGAGCGATTGCTATCCTGCCTTCACGCTGGGAAGGTATGCCAAACGCGCTTCTGGAGGCGATGGCAAGCGGGTCTGCCTGTGTCGCCACCCGCGTCAGCGGGAGCGAAGACTTGATCACGCCCGAACAGAATGGATTACTCGTCGAATCAGAAGACGCTCAACAGATGGCTCAAGCCTTGCTCACACTCCTCAATGCCCCGCCACTTATCCAGCACTATGCTCAGGCAGCACGTATGACCGTCGAACAGCAGTATGGAATTGAACAAATTATCGACAGGTACGTAGCTCTGTATCACATACTTGTGAAGCGTACAAAGCACCATCAAGGAGCTGCATTCCTCGGTGGCCCTATGCAGGAAGAAAGCGACGGATAGCTCCTCGCTATCCGTCGCTCCTGATGAACTTTATCCTTGTTTGCCTCATTTTGTTGACGTTTGTGCTGCTTTGGTACTCTGCAGCTCATTCTCGTACTCGTTTGCCTTCTGTTGAAGTCCTCTGATGACCAGGTTCGGGGTGACGCCAAAGATGGCGGCAGTGAGCAAAAGCCGAGGATCAAGCGTGAAAAGGGTTGCTAAGTCCAGGGATTTCGTTGTGACCGACCCGAGTAACGCTGGTTCTCCCAGGGATGCAAGCGTTTCTGTGACGAGTACGCCAAGAACACCAGCCAGACCAGAGAGCACTGGAGTAGCGATCAAGCGAATGGTGGAGAGACCAAAATCATCAACAGATGTGCCACCTTGTGACTCACCGGAAAACCGCACGAATAAACCCGCAATAGCACCCACCATGTAGAATATGGCCGCTGATAGAATACCATATTGGAGAGGTGTGAAAGATTGTCGGGCCAAAGCCGGTGGATCTGATAAGAGAGTTATACACAGCAAAGCGTGCGTGACGATTCCTGCAAGCACTATCGCTTTCATAAGTCGTCCACGCTGGCGCACCAATCCCTCCCAACGCTTGTCACGGTAGTCATTGAGTGTACTTCGCACTTCACGCAGCATCCCCTTCGCTATTGCTTGTGCATTGGCATCAGGACATTTCGTGTTTGGCGTATTAGCAGCACTGGCTCCAGTGGGCGTGCCAGGTGTGCTGGATGACGCAGCACCAGACGGGGTAGATGCGTTAGCGTTATTCGCCGGGGGTGCGCCAGGTGGGTTAGTATTATTCGTGCTACTCGCCCCGGATGTATTAGAGCCAGATGCATTTCCGAGCGTGTCGAGCTTCTGTTTGATCTGCCTGAGCGCCACGCTGCTACTACCCGGTTGGTGTTCTTTAAAGTAGACCAATGAGTCTGCATCCAATATTTCTACTGCCTGGAGCACGCTGTCAAGCAGCGAGTCGCTTTCGTCGATCCCCGATCCCTCAATAGCTAGAAAATCATGCTCTGCCCCACGAATCACTGTCTGGACATCCGCCACCTCAATCATGACTTCTTCTGCGTGATGAAGCAACGTCCAGGCACTGTTGTAGCCAGTTCCAATGGTCCAGGCTAACCCTACACGAGATTGATAGAGCTTTCGGCTAATATCAATGCAGCAGGTATACGCTTCTCTAAGTGCGCTCTTTTTATGCTCATTAGTACCTGCATTTTTCAGGATTTCATCAACTGCATCCAGGGTGGTCTCTTCGTAGCTGTTCTTAGCAAAGTCTTTCATACCGAGACTTGCCTTCAGTTGATGCAGACGACTCTCAAGAAGGCTGTAATTACGTGGATTTGCGCTTCGAGCGGTACTGAAGTAGGTACACGGCAATGCAATCACGAGCCAGAAAATCACTGTAAGAACGCTGCTCCATACTAATACATGCCACGATGAGCCTGCTTGTACCCCTGGAAATGCGGGCAATGGTGAGTTCGAGAGTGTCAGGTAAAGCGCTACCGTTATAAATGAGGCGACGACTGGCATCATCACGCCTACAGTGAGAAAAGACGTGCCGTAGGACTTCAACATTGGCCCAATGAAGTTACGGCGAGTCCCTCTATCCTTCTCAGAATTATTCGGCTGCCCATTGTTCTGCTGCCCATTGTTCTGCTGATTGGCTTTCCTCCGCAGATTTTTGAATGGATTGAACATAGCTTGCTACTCCTATCTTCTTCACGATGCGTATCGTAAAGAACTCTCGCTTGTGTCGATTGCATCAGAACGACACATCCGGCGCATCTAATATATCAGAACTGATTGCTCGAGCTTTGCACTATTAAGACGCAGAACATTACATTTTTTCCGGTTTAATCTTTCCTCTCCAAAAGCTAATATTGAGTGTATCCGCGTGCTCAATGATTCAAGAACGCCGAAGATATCGATGTACGCCAAGCGATCATCGATATAGTTCGGGATAAAACATTGTGGACGAGGGTTGAAGGAGATGGTGAAAATGGAGAGGGCATGCAAGATCTAGACGGGCGTATGTACACCAGTGGCTCAACAGCGCGAACATATCGGGAGCAGGTCCGAGACCTGCCCAGAGCACGCCCTCGGTAAAATGCCGCCGGATTTCCTCGTTATGCGCCAGTTCTACCGCCAGCGTCGTTTTGCCCACGCCCGGCAGACCATTGATCGCCGACAGCACCACTCCCTTTCCAGTCAGATGCTGCTGTACCGCGTCTCGCCCGATAGGTTTGGCAACCTCCGTCATGGAAGCGGGCAACAGAGGGTCAAGGACAGGCTCAGTAGAGGGAAGAGCCAAAAAGGTAAATCGTCATGCTCATCAAAGAGTTATACGTGA
>DASTKE010000812.1:0-2028 GCA_035716105.1 Ktedonobacteraceae bacterium
CGGCAGGCATTGAGGCCATGCTGTTGGCCCAGCCCGGAGCAATTTGGGGGGCCAGTGTTGTATCACCGGTTGTCACCCAGCCGAAGCGATCTCCGGTGAGTGTATGGGTTTTTGAGAGGCTGCTGATAAAGATGGTATGGCACGTGGCGCTATCTGACGCGAAGGTTGCCATACGCGCCCGGTCTTCTTCAGGTTTTCCGGTGCCGATGTAGGCCAGGTCGGCCAGCAGCAAAACGTCGTGTCCCGCCTCGCGGTGCTGCTCGATCACGTTGTGGATGGCCTCAAGTTCGTCCGGTGTGTAGGCAAAGGTGGTGGGATTGTTGGTAACTGTGATATACACGATGCGAATATCAGGGGCTTCTGTCAGTGCCTGATCGAGTTCGGCGGCTGTCAGCTTGAAGCGATTCTCTTCCAGTGTCTGGACACGGTGCAGGCGATAGCCATAAGAAATTGTTTGCGCTTCCGGGACATTGAAGCCAGGGGCAGGGAACAGAACCGCGACCTCCGAGATGCCCTGCTCGCGGTACATTTGCCGTAGACCGCGCAGCGTCTTGTCGATGCTGTCCATCGCGCCCAGTCCCAGGTAGACCTGCTCAGGAGTAACGGAGATGCCCCATGCCTGCATCTCTTCGGCCAGCCAGCCGCGCAGGAAGGGGTTGCCAGTGGCAAAAATGTCATAAATGCGCAAGTCGAAATTGTGTTCCAGTAAGAGCTTTTCGCAATCCATCATCTGCTCGCGCAGCCAGAGGTAAGTTTCGCCGGGAGCGACATAGCCGCTGATATTTTCGCCGGGAAGGGCAATGCCCATTTCTTCGGCGAGCATCCGGTAATCGTCCGCGCCTCCTGGCTCGCCCACGCATTCAACCACCGTGCGCAGGTTCACATCACCGATAGTGCGGTTCACTATTCCGGCCTTGAGTATAACATCCGATATGTGGAGTTCGCGGCACTTTTGTTCAAGCTCCCCCACCATGCGCGCCATGACGCGAATTGGCCCTGCCCCCTGTTGCAGGACAGGACGATACCGCTGTAATAATTCGTGGCGAAGCTGCTGGAGTTGGCTATACTGTTCTTGAAGCGATGGTGATGCACTGGCATCGAAACGAACGCTGGAAGAGTTGGGCGAATCCACGGCAACATTGTGGGTAATCACCTGTATTACTCCCTTCATATGCGCCATCGTGGCGCGTCATCTCTGATGGAACCGATCCCCATTGATCGGCTCTACATGAAAGTGTAGCATATCATCATTATAGAAACAAGTAACCATCCATTGTTGGACAATCATCCAATCTGGAGGCTGTATGAAAATCATTCCTGATGTTTCACGTGAAACATTGCTCCGGCGTACTATAATTTACGCTTGCCAGAGCAAAAATGTTTCAAGACACTCTCAACCCTTGCTACCGTTCCCCACCATATGACGTTCAAAGGGATCACCAATAAAATGTTTCACGTGAAACATCGACAAATTATATCATGAATGTTTCACGTGAAACATTTTTGAAAATCCTGTGAGCATGATTCATCCGAACCGTCAGTTTATCGCAACGACGGCGATTTCTCGAAACGGTTTTTGCTCTGGCCCCGGCTCAATGTGTGCCTCTGCAAATCCAGCTTCGTGCATAAGTTGCGCAACCTCCTGGTCGCTATAGACACCGGCAATAGTCGGCGCTGTCTCTCCACCCGGCCAGCGGTCTTTCGAGAGAAAGGTCAGGACGAGCATGCCTCCCGGTCTGAGCACCCGGCATATTTCCCTCAACGCCTTCGTGGGATCAGACCAGAAATACAACGTGTGGATACTGAGCGTTTTGTCGAAGCTGGCGCTGGTAAAAGGAAGCGCTGTTGCCTCGCCACAACGCAAATCGACGCGCCCTGCTTTAATCGCTTGCGCATTACGCTTTCGTGCCACTGAAACCATTGTAGGCGAGTAATCGATACCCGCAATCCGGCCAGAAGAAGCCTGTTGCGCCATCATTTCAATCGCCATCCCCGGCCCAAATCCCACCTCTAGAATGTGATCTTCCG
>DASTKE010000813.1:0-3703 GCA_035716105.1 Ktedonobacteraceae bacterium
GGCTTACAGCCCAGCGCGGGCGAGCACAAGGCATCGCCCCTACTGAGGACGCGGGCGAGCACAAGGCATCGCCCCTACAGACGACGGATAAACACACGACAAAAGCGAAAGGTATATTATGATATGCGTATACAGCGAAAATTATGGATAACGGGCATGAAACCAGTTATGCCGGTCAGCCTATCTCTGCTATTTCTGGTCCTGTTGCTGGCTGGCTGCGGTTCCAATACTTCTACAACAGCTTCGTCAACCTCCACAACATCAACATTGGCGGCAGCCACAGCTACGGCGTGCGCGCAAACCCGCTCACAGCGCACGTTGAAGACCGCCAGCGGGACGCTGAAGAGCAGCAGCGGCAGCACGCTGCTCATCGCTACGCAGCAAGGAACCAGTGTCACGGTAACATACTCAAGCGCTACCCGCTTTACACGCCAGTCCATCGTTCCGGCCAGTTCGCTGAAAGAGGGAACGTTCGTCACGGTACTTGTCACCAGCACCAATAATAGCTACGCGGCAACGAGGATCAGCATCACGAACGGCACTGGCAGCGGACAATTTCCAGGCCGGGGAACGGGAACGGGCGCAAACAATCCCTGCTTCAGCCAGGCACGGCGCTCTGGCACGCCTGGCAGCGGTCAGTTTGGCGGCACAAACGGAAATGGAAACGGAGCAGGAACGGGAACGGGCAATTTCCGAGGCCTGATCGGGACGGTCAGCCAGCTCAACGGCAATGTGCTGTCGGTCTCGGATACGAGCGGAGCCAACTTTACCGTGACGATCACTCCACAGACGCAGATCATGGAGACAAGCAACGTCACCGCAGCCGCGCTCAAAACCGGCATGGCGCTAGTCGTTTCCGGCACGGCAGGGAGCCAGGGCGCGATCAATGCCCGCACGGTGTCAATTGTGTCAAAATTGCCCACGAGGCAGCCGCCACAAACGCCAACGCCGGCACAGTCATAATAGCATCTTTTTTTGTCGCACAGATAAAGCAAATGAAGCATATAGAAGGTAAGAGTCAGGAGTAGAGAGTATGTCAGAAATGCAGTCGGAAGCATCGCTGGATTTTCAGCCACTGATTGACACTGACACAGAAGATTTCGAGTTAACGCCCTTAACGACCAACTTTCCGTCTCCCCCAGCCCATGCTGTTCGCAAGAGGCGGCACTGGTTGATCCCGCTGGTCCTGTTACTGCTCATCATCCTCATTGGCGGAGGCATATTTGCGTATTCGCAGTTCACGCGCCCACCGGCGGTGCAATATACCCAGGCCGCGGCCTCGGTTGGCAATCTTGCCGTAGCCGTATCCGCGACCGGGCCAGTACAGGCAAATGCCGTGTACAACCTCAACTTTGCTGTAACCGGCACCGTGAAATCGATTGACGTACAGGTCGACCAGCACGTTACGGCGGGTCAGGTGCTGGCGAAGCTTGACAGCACCTCGCTCAAGGATGCCGTCAACCAGGCACAGCAAAGCCTCAGCGCTGCGCAGACAGGAGTCAACACGGCGCAGACAAATCTGGGCAATACCCAGAACGAGGAAGCTGCTTCGCTCAATACGGCCTATGCTCAGGAGCAGAGCACGCTCACCAATTGCACAACCAGTTCATCCTCATCCACCAAATCAGGAGCGATAGTGGTGGCGTCTCCAACATCAAGTCCAACACCAACTCCGACAAAAACACCCGTGCCAACTCCAACGACGGCACCTACACCGACGCCAAACGCGACCGTCACCGCGAATTGCGAGCAGCTCGCGGAAGCACAGTACGCCCAGGCACAGGCACAGGCAACCGCCTCAATCTCATCGGCGTCCAACCAGATAACTGCCGCACAGCAACA
Organism: Ktedonobacteraceae bacterium; assembly: GCA_035716105.1. Lineage (GTDB taxonomy): Bacteria > Chloroflexota > Ktedonobacteria > Ktedonobacterales > Ktedonobacteraceae > CADDYT01. The sequence goes on from DASTKE010000813.1 coordinate 1,843, forward strand.
GGTCAGCAGCGCACAGGCGCAACTCCAGACAGCAAAGGACAACGTCGCCTCGGCTACGCTGACCGCGCCCCATGATGGCACAATCGTGGCGATTAACGGCCTGGTTGGTCAGACGGCCAGCAGCGGTGGCAGCTCAAGCAGCGCCAGTGGATCAAGCACATCATCGGCCTTCATCGTGCTGGTCGATGCGAGCAGCCTGAATATCGCGGCCCAGGTCAACGAGGCCGATATCGCCAACGTGCAGGTCGGTCAATCCGCGCAGTTTACGGTGGCCGCTTACCCCTCACAGACATTTCGTGCCAGCGTGACCGGCATCAACACGATCGGGCAGACAACCTCGAATGTTGTGACCTATACCGTGAATATGGCTGTCGATATGGCGAGCCTGCACAATGCCCGCGTCTATCCAGGCATGACTGCCACCGTAAACGTGACCACGGCTGAGCGCATCGGCACTCTACTTGTCCCCTCTGCGGCGCTCTCTTTCTCTACGACCGCTATCCAGAATGGAGAATTGACTCGCACAGCGCTCAGATCTCTCATCGGTGGTACATCCGCAACCGCCTCTACCGGCGGCAGTTCCCTGGGCAGTCGCGGCATCGTGGTGGAACTGAAGAACGGGAAGCTGGTTCCAGTGTTGGTCACAACTGGCCTGACCAATGGACAGTACACCGAGATACTCTCCGGTTTGAAAGCAGGCGACCAGGTGGTCGTAGGTCAGACCGGCGGAACCACAACGACCACAACCGGAACCGGCGGCAGCACACGCGGTGGTTTCGGCGGCGGCGGCTTCGGTGGTGGAGGTGGTGGAAGCGGTCGAGGTGGCAGCAGTAGTGGCGGCACAGGCGGAAACGGAGGCTAACACGGGTGGAAAATCACAGTAACGGGAACGCAGGATACAGCGTGCAAGGGCTGACTCCCGTCTCCTCAGCATCCCTTCCGGCTACGTCGCCACCCATTATTGGCGTGCAACATCTGAGCAAGTATTACTACATGGGACGCAATGTTGTACCAGCGCTGGTCGATGTCAGCATGGAGGTGGCTCGTGGTGAACTCGTAGCGGTGATGGGGCCATCGGGTTCCGGCAAATCGACGCTGATGAACCTGCTCGGTTGCCTGGACCGACCGACCAACGGCACCTATATCCTTGATGGTATTCCCGTCAGCCAGATGAATAAGAACGAGCTGGCCGATATTCGCAATCAGAAAATCGGCTTCATCTTCCAGGGCTTCAATCTCCTGCCGCGCATGAGCGCGCTGGAAAACATCGAACTGCCCCTGGTTTACACCGGCACACCGACGGCGGGGCGGCGACGGCGCGCCGTGCAGGCTCTGGCGATGGTGGGACTGAGCACTCGCGGCGATCACCGCCCAACGGAACTCTCCGGCGGACAACAGCAGCGCGTCGCCATCGCCCGCGCCCTGGTCACGCTGCCCTCCATCATCCTGGCCGACGAGCCAACCGGCAGCCTGGACAGCCATACCAGCCTGGAAATTATGCTGATCCTGCAACGACTCAATACACGCGGCATTACGGTTGTCCTGGTAACGCACGACGCCGGTATCGCCAGCTATTGCCAGCGACAAATCAAGTTTCGCGACGGCAAAGTGATTGAGGACAGCAACAACCCGGAACCCGTCAGCGCACGCGAGCAGCTGTTACTGAACAAACGACAGGCACCAAAATCGTAGGGGCGCGATGGTGAAAGTTGAACCAAATAGTCCGGCAACGGCACGGAGAACTCGTAGGGGCGACCCTGGTGGTCGCCCGCGCCAGGAGCGCAGCCACTGGCGCACTTGCAGGGAACCGACGCCAGTGGCTGCGCTCCTGGCTGCGGGCGACCACCAGGGTCGCCCCGAC
>DASTKE010000814.1:0-2418 GCA_035716105.1 Ktedonobacteraceae bacterium
CGGTGCAGCGTAGCCGGGCGAGGCGCGCCGTATCATCGTCGTTGTCCCGTCGGGTTCTTGCTCCTTCGCAATGCCAAAATCCACCAGCACCGACTCGTTGAGCAGCGGCGATACGATAATGTTGGAGGGTTTGATATCGCGGTGGACAATTGGTGGGTGCTGGTTGTGCAAATAGGTAACGGCATCGGCAATTGGCGCGAGCATGGCAAGCACCTGGGGAAGCGAAAAGCGCTTATCCGGCTGCTGTTTGCGCAGAATTTCCAGATTTGGCCCCTCGATATAATCCATCAGAATATAGGCCCGTGTGTGATGGTCGTTCTCAAAGGTGCGGTAGACACGAGGCAGCGCCGGGTGATCGAGCCGTTTGAGCACTTCACCCTCAAAGACAAAGCGATCCAGTTCCGCTTTCCCCGGCGCGATCGCCTCCTTCAGCGCGTAGAGGTTCGCCCGCACACGCTGGTCTCGCACAAGATAGACGGCTCCGAAACCGCCCTTTCCGAGCAGACCTTCGATGATATAGCGGTTTTGCACAACCGTCCCGTTGGGGAGAATCGTTGATACCTCTTGCACGTTTTGCCTCGAAACAGAAATTTTCATTGACCATTATAAATAAGGAGAACCGTTTCTCGCAAGCTCATGTAATCAGCCGCGTGCGTATAACGATGCCGATGAGAACATCTCCTGAACATAGAGAAAACACGGTGAAGCGTGCTGGCACGCTTCACCGTGTTTTCTCTATGTTCAGGAGATGCGTTTATCAGTGTCAGAGACATCCCCTGGGATAATGAGGCGCGCACCGCGCTGGAAGGTCAGGTAGGCCCATGCCCACTGGAACATCACCACCAGGCGGTTGCGGAAGCCGATCAGGAAGAAGATGTGAACGGCGAGCCAGAACACCCAGGCAAAGAAGCCGGTGAAGCGTATCCCATGCACATCCACCAATCCATACGCCCGGCCCACCGTCGCCAGATTGCCCTTATCACGGTAGCGGAATGGCTTCGGCGCTGGCTTCCCCTCCACGCGGTCAGTAATCAGCGCGGCAGCATAGTTGCCCTGCTGGATCGCTACCTGAGCGACGCCGGGCAACGGTTTGCCGTCTTGAGCCAGGGAAGCGGTATCTCCGATGACGAAGATGTTGGGATGCTCAGGCACGCTCAGGTCGGGCAATATCTTGACGCGGCCCGCACGGTCCGTCTCCACGCCTAACCACTCACCAGCCGGAGACGCCTTCACGCCCGCCGCCCAGATGATCGTCTTCGCCGGGAGATGCTTACCCCCCATGACCACGCCTTCGCCGGTAATCGACTCGACCATCGCGCCCGTTCTTACTTCCACACCGAGCGCGTTGAGCGCGGTTCGCGCCTTCTTCGCCAGCTTCTCAGGGAAGGCCAGCAAGATGCGTGGTGCCGCCTCAACCAGCACAATACGCGCCGATGCCGGGTTGATGTGGCGGAAATCTGATGCCAGCGCCTTGTGAGCCAGTTCAGAGATTGCCCCCGCCATCTCCACACCGGTAGGTCCGGCACCCACGATCACAAACGTCATGAGCGCCCGGCGCTTCTCTGGATCGCTCTCCATTTCAGCGGCCTCAAAGGCCAACAATATCTGGCGGCGAATGGAGGTCGCGTCCGCCAACTCTTTCAATCCCGGTGCTCGCTGCTCCCATTCTGGATGCCCAAAGTAGTTGTCGTGCGCGCCGGTGGCGATAATCAGGTAATCATACGGCACGGAATGCTCATGCATCAGCACGCGCTGTTCCTGTGTATCGATGCCGGTGACTTCGGCCAGCAACACCTCCGTGTTTTTCTGCTTTTTGAGCAGAGCGCGAGTTGGCGCGGAGATATCAGCCGGGGACAGCGCGGCAGTCGCTACCTGGTAGAGCAGCGGCTGGAACAAATGATGGTTGCTGCGATCAATGACCGTCACCTTCACGGGCGCTTTGCCCAACGCTCGTGCAGCGCGCAATCCCCCAAAGCCTGCGCCAATAATCACAACGTGAGGCAGGACCGTCGCCTTCTTCTGAACGGGAGCCTCTTCATGCTCCAGTACCTGCTCAGGCGTGGTGGATAGACCAGTCGTGTTTGTCATCTCTGTTGTCATGTTTTTGCCCTCACAGTGGCTAGTTCTTCAATGATAGTTCTTCCATAGCATTACAACATTTTCTGCTTACAAAACCTTCCAATACAAGCATAGCTCAACGGAAAAAGAGGCAAAACTCGAAGGGTGCAAGCATCAATTAAGAAGCAAGCAGGCCACCCGCGAGGGGATGGCCCTACGAGAGACGATGCATCGGCTTGTGAAGCCTCTGTATAGTAGGGCCATCCCCTTGCGGGTGGCCTGCTGTGTCCTTCAAACTAGCTCGTGTTCGCTCTCCAGGAACTGTAGCAGGGCAATCTCTTCGGGATGGAGACCGGCAAA
>DASTKE010000815.1:0-3211 GCA_035716105.1 Ktedonobacteraceae bacterium
ATGGAGGCGCTAAGAACTAGCGCCTCCATCCAGGCGTTCTTCTGCTCTCTACCGGCTGAAGCTCCAATACAAAAGGGCATAAAAAACGGCTGACGTATTCAGCCGTTTTTTTTATTGGGTATACCTGCCTCTTCCCATCCATCTCCCTGTCATAAACAGGTATCGACGAATGAGTGTGTTAATGCACGTTATTGAGTTGTTCCGCGATCATAGCGATGGCAATGTCACCCACCAGCGATTGCAACTCCTCGTGAAGTTGCCCCATGTTTTCCATCCGTGCAGTGATGAACTCGTGTTGCGATGCACCGTAAGCAAAACCAGTCAGACCTCGTTGTGCCGCCTCGTATTCCTCCTCAATCCGTTGTAGTAGTCTCGCTACTTCGCTCCGTTGTTCATGAGCACCGAGCATGGTTCCCTCTCTTCCTGCTGCGTGCGCTGACAGCTTAAAATACGTGTACGCTCTGTTCTAACTGAAGATAACAGTTGTGATTACAATGTGCATTACTTTGTTAGCAACATGCTAACAAATACACATTCATAGTATGCACGAAAGATATCTTCTTGTCCAGTGTTTTGCTGCCCTTTTTTCCGCTAACTGGCCCTTTTAGCGGGAAATTCAGAGAATTTCATCAATACTGGCACAAAATGATACAGGTACTAAAGTACTTTCTTTCTCATTTGAGACATTTTTCTTGCTGTTCGTCATCTTTGTTCCATAGGCAAATGCGTAGTATAATGGTGTGCATAGCGACGCACGGGTGCCATGCTAGTCAAAGGAGAATTGCGAACTATGGAAGCTGCGGAAATACTTGAGCAGGCGAAAACTGGCCCGGACACCCCCCACGGGTGGATTGTGTTGCCATTATCGCGCAAGAAGCTCATAGTAGGCATCCTCGGTTGGATTTTCGGCATCGTTCTGGGGTTTGGGCTGTTTGTCATGGTCGCGTTTGCAACCATCCCCATCGATTTTCAAAGCGGAGTACTTCCCGCTCTCTTCAGCACGTTCATTTTAGCTATATTGCTCTTTGTTGGTCTGGGCAGCGCCTGGTCACTGATTGTCGATGTGAATCGTTTGCGGCACATTCGTGAGCACATGATTGTGCTCACTCAGGAGGATTTTGTCAAACAGGAAGGAAATAAGGTCATCCACGTACCGCTGTCTTCCGTACGGTACGTGACGGCACGCGGGCGGCGACCACCTGACCGCACACCGGAGAGAGAGCCGATGCCGCGCTCCAGGGATAACGTGGTGGGCTTCCTGGTGGGACGCGGTCTAGCATCCTCCAACGAGGGTTGGCGACGCAGGCGTATGCGCACCCCTACCTCGCTCGCTTTCATCGATACGCGCAACGATTCCGAAGTTACAGTAGTAAATGATACTTCCTATGGTGATCCGTTTATGATCGCAACCCTGCTCAAAGAATACGCCGCGTCAGTGCAAAGCCTTGTCTAAGCTGTTCGTTGATCGCGGGTAATCCCTCCTGGAAACGAGAACAGGAATAGGAGCTTGCTATGTTGCTTGCCATCGATGTCAGTAATACCAACATCAAGTTTGGCCTCTATGAAAGTAAGACGATGAAGCACCATTGGGTGGTCTCAACAGCTCGCCAGCGCACCAGCGATGAGTACGCGATGGTTCTGAGCGATCTGGCACGTCATGCAGGCCACCAGTTGTCAGATATCGACGACATCATCCTATCCAGCGTCGTGCCGCCCCTGACCCCCGTCTTTCAGGAACTGGCGCTGCGTTATTGCGGTAAAGAGGCGGTGTTGATCGATCACGGGCTCGATATTGGCATCAAGCTACTGGTGGATAACCCCTGGGAACTGGGTTCAGATCGCATTGTGACGGCACTGGCCGCACACTACCTCTATGGTGGTCCCGCCATCATTATCGCCTTCAGCACCGCTACCACCTTCGATGTGATCTCGCCTGACGGCGATTTCCTGGGCGGAGCTATCGCCCCTGGCCTGGTGATCTCCGCGGAAGCGCTCAGCAGCGCTGCCTCACGTCTCTTCCGCATCGACCTGACGCCGCCGCGCAGTGCGCTGGGCAAGAACACGGTCGAAAATATGCAGTCCGGTATTATCTATGGGCATGTCGGACTGGTGCAGGGCCTCATTCATCGCCTGCGCCAGGAGATACCGGGAGTGGATAATGAGGAAGAGGTCAAGGTCATTGCACATGGAGGGCTGGCGCAGTTGATGGCTCCGATCATCCCTGAAATCAAGTACGTCAACCAGTACCTGCCACTTGAAGGGCTGCGGCTGGCATATGAACGGCTCAGCCAATAAATGGAGAATGCAGACGGCATAAGTCCAGCAGGCCACCCGCCAGGGGTGGCCCTACTATACACGATGCATCGGCTTGCGAAGCCGTCGTATAGTAGGGCCACCCCTGGCGGGTGGCCTGCCCGATTTTTGCATAAAAAAAACCGCCTGTGCAGGCGGGTGGAGTGGCAACGTCCTGCTTTCCCACGGGGCTGCCCCCGCAGTATCATCGGAGCTGGAAGGCTTAACTTCCGTGTTCGGGATGGGAACGGGTGTTTCCCTTCCGCTATAGCCACCACGCCACCCGCATGTACAGACAAGCAGTATCCTACAAGCAGACCAAAGTTCTTCGCTATCCTTCTTAATTGAGAAGACTCCACCCTACTTCTAACACTCTCTAAAGCTTGAACATAAGCAAGGTGGAGATGAGGGGATTCGAACCCCTGACCTCTGCCGTGCAAAGGCAGCGCTCTTCCAACTAAGCTACATCCCCATGCAGATTGCAGTACCCTGTGCGGGTCATATACACATTATGGTGGATGAGGTGGGCCTTCCTGGACTCGAACCAGGGACCTCAGTCTTATCAGGACTGCGCTCTAACCACCTGAGCTAAAAGCCCGTAGAATGCGAAAGCGTCGGGAAAAAACCCGGACAACTCAAGAGTGGTAAGGCTTCCAGCAATAACACTTCGCCTATCAGTGCCAAACTCGTTCGTAATATCTTGCTCCCTCTGTTCACACGTGAACAAGACAGAGCAAAAACCGACCTGGGATCCTCCTGTGCTTGAGACAGGAGAAACATCCCTAGAAAGGAGGTGATCCAGCCGCACCTTCCGGTACGGCTACCTTGTTACGACTTCACCCCAATCACCAGCCCCACCCTCGACGCCTGCCTCCCCAAAGGGTTAGCCCGGCGGCTTCAGGTTGAACCGACTTTCGTG
>DASTKE010000816.1:0-2671 GCA_035716105.1 Ktedonobacteraceae bacterium
CATCAGCCTGGAAACCAGCATCCACTACGTGCTGGCCTGTGACAGGGGCTATCGCCTGCCGGAGCCGACGCGCCTGGCCGATAAGCTCTCCAAAGACAACGCCTGGCGCGAACCCGAACCAGCCGCCCAGGATTCGTTGTGGCAATAGGCAGGGAGAAAGAGACGCCGTAGAGCCAGGCCACCCGCAAGGGCATTCACGTAAACCCCGGCAGGCCACCCGCCAGGGGATGGCCCTACTCTACCCGACGTGGCTCTTCGAGCCGCATGGCTGATGGGTATAGTAGGGCCATCCCCTTGCGGGTGGCCTGTGGGCCTGTTACCCCGCCTGCCCCACCTAGGTTTTGTCCTGCTTACGATAGAGGGGAACGGTGAAAAAGAAGGTGGTACCTTTGTCCAGATCAGACTCGAAGGAGATATTGCCATCGTGCTGCTCTACGATCAACTTGGCGATGGTCAGGCCGAGACCGTAGCCGCCGACTTTTGATTGCTGACCGTTGTTCGATTGATAGAAACGTTCAAAGACGTGCGTTCGGTCCTCCTGGGGGATGCCACAGCCGGTATCCGATACCGAGACCAGAACACATTCATTGGCCTGCTGGCGGGCTCGAATGGTCACAGTACCGCCTGGAGGGGTAAATTTGATGGCGTTCGTCAGCAGATTGTTCAGCACCTGTTTGATGCGTTGAGGATCGGCAAAGAGGATCGGCGAAGGAGAAGAAATATCCTTGAGTACCTCCACACCCGCCTTGAACGCCTGCGGCTTCAGACTGTTTATCACCTGTCGTACCAGCACGCGCACATTAACCTCTTGTTGCTTAATATCGAACTGTCCCGAATCGGAGCGCGTCATGAAGAGAATATCTTCGACGATGGAGATAAGCTGCTGCACCCCTTCCTCGGCATAGCTGAGATACATGTGTTGCTCGTCATTCAATTCGCCCATGTGTCCCTGGAGCAACAGGTCAATGAAGCCGTGGACGGAGTTCAATGGCGTGCGCAGCTCGTGAGAAACCATCGAGACAAAGTTGGCGCGTACCTGACTGGCAACCTTTACCGCCGCCATATTTCGCGCCATGAAGATCACCTGGGGTTCATCGTCAACCTCGATCAAGGTCACGCTGGCGGAAACTTCGCAGGACCGGCCCGGCTCCGCCCCAATAATCAACTCTTCGTTGTTTAACGACCGTTTTTGCTGTAAAACTTTCACCAGCGGACAGCTTGATGTGCCGCAGAGCACCATACGATTGAGGTTCCTGCATTTGAGCACCTCCTGGCATTCGCGTCCGACCGCCGCTTCGGACGCCCAGTCGATGGTTTCGCTCGCGGCAGGATTGAGGGAGCACACGTGGAAATGCTGGTCAAGCGCAATCACAGCATCAGCGGTGTTCGCAATCAACTGTTCCAGAGGATGACGAGATGCTGATACACTTGTATCCTCCTCCACGGGCGCAGCGGACTGCGCCTCCACAACGCCTGGTTTCTCGTGCTGAGTACGGTTGCGCACAGCTTCCCCCCTTATTTTCCAACAAACTTATACCCACTACCACGTACAGAGACAATATGCGCTGGCTTATCCGCGTCCTCTTCCAGCTTCAGACGCAAACGACGGATGTAGACATCCACGATGTTGCTGCTGCTATCACGCTCATTCCAGATATCCGCCAGCAGTTGATCGCGTTTTACGACCTGCCCGGCGCTCGCCATGAGCAGGCGCAGCACCTGCATCTCTTTCGGCGTGAGTAAGACAGCGGAGCGACCCGGAATCGTCATCTTCAACTCGGCAGGCAGGAGTTCGAAGTGGCCAACGCGCAAGCTTTGCGCGTTCTCCTTCCCGTTCTTCCTGCTGCGGCGCATCACCGCCTGGACACGGGCCACTAATTCCTGGTGGTTAAACGGCTTGCACACATAATCATCCGCCCCCACTTCAAAGCCCTGCAATCTGTCCTCTATCGCATCCTTGGCGGTCATAAAAATAATTGGTATCTCGTACCCCTCGTTCCGCAGCTTTTGAGACAACTCGAAGCCGCTAATATAGGGCATACTGACATCGAGAATGAGCAGATCAGGCTCCCGTTTCTCGATCATCTGCATGGCGGCACGCGGACTATCCAGCGTCTCAACCTCGTAACCCGCCTTGTGGAGCACAAACTGCACCAGTGTATTGGCGAAGCGATCATCGTCAACAACCAGAATATACACCGCTGTTCCCCTTCTTCACTTAAAAATTCACTCACACCCACGCCACTTCCTCGTTAGCTTCCCTTACCCACGAAGACACCATACCCGGCACACCAGACACAACCCTCCCTGGTTGAGAGGCAGGGGGGAATATCAGCCTCTCTGCACTCGCATCCATGCGCTAGCGGGAGTGTGTTGTTGTTCGCAGTTTTTCCAGGTAGACCACCAGAATCGCCACATCCGCCGGTGTGACACCCTCCACTCGCGACGCCTGACCAACCGTCCGTGGGCGCATACGGGTCAGCTTTTGTCGCGCCTGGGTGCGCATGTGTTGCACCTCCTCGTAATTGATATGCTCAGGAATGAGCTGCTCTTCAAGTCGCCGCGTGCGATGCACCGCCTGCTCCTGCTTGCGCACATAGCTCTCGTACTTGACCTGAAGCTCCACCTCTTCGGCGGTATGCGCGTCAAGCGTCGCCAGGTGCGCGGGTGC
>DASTKE010000817.1:0-2389 GCA_035716105.1 Ktedonobacteraceae bacterium
TACTAAGGTCAGAGAGAGGATAAGAGAAAAGAAAATGAGCAGAGGCACAGGCCAGAAGGCAGTCAAGCGCGCTTGACTGCCTTCTGGCCTGTGCCTCTGCTCATTTTCTTTTCTCTTATCCTCTCTCTGACCTTAGTATACCAGAGCCACCCTCCAAAAGTCTGTAATCTGCCCTGCTGTTTTTGATGCCCTGACCAGCTATACTTTCCCCGTGTGACCTCGTTCCGCTACTGCTCTGTGCGAAGGAGGCTCTTCATGTTTGCCGCGCTGCGTAACCACAATTTTGCCCTGCTCTGGACAGGACAATTCGTCTCCCTGATCGGTGATTACACCCTCGCTGTTGCCCTCGCGTTTTATGTCTTGCAGTTGACCGGCTCCATCTTGCAAACCGGGCTGATGTTCATCATAGAGGCCGTTCCCAGTATTCTGCTGGGAACGCTCGCGGGCGTCTTTGTCGACCGCTGGGACCGGCGGAAGACGATGATCGTGTCCAATCTTTTGCAGGCGGGAGTGATATCGCTGCTCTTGCTGGTGCATTCTCCCGCGCTTATCTGGCTCGTCTATATCGTCGCCCTGTTGCAATCCATCATTTCGCTGTTCTTTTCGCCTGCTCTACGGGCCATTACGCCCGTGCTTGTTGACGAAAAGCAGCTCAGCGTGGCAAACTCGCTGGAGTCCTTTAACGACTCGGTGACGCGCCTGGTCGGCCCGCTGCTGGGTGGTGCGCTGCTCACGCTTTCCGGGCTGAACGATGTCGTCTTCGTCGATGCCACCTCATTTCTCTTCGCCGTCCTGACGCTCTGCCTGATCGTCATGCCGCGCCAGCAGACACAGGGAAACCAGGTACAGAAAGAGAGCAAGAATAGCTCGCTCGCAACATGGAAGCGCACAATCTGGCGCGAATGGCTGAAAGGCTTACGCGCAGTGCGGAAAAGCCAGGTGCTCAGCGGACTTTTTGTTGTCGCGGGCATCACGATGCTCGGCCAGGGCTTCATCAATGTGATGTTTGTGGTGTACGTGAAGATGGTACTGCACGGCAACGGCCTGATATTCAGCCTGATGCCGATGGCGCAAGGAGTGGGCGCGTTATTCGGCTCGTTCCTGATTGCGCGAGCGCATCAAACCATACGCCCCGGCCCTCTGATGGCCTTCTGCCTCGTAGTAATCGGCGCTGCCACCTTCGTCTTTCTCTCCATTCCAGCGCTGCCGCTCGTTCTGCTCATGATCGCCCTCATCGGCTTCCTGGTGGTAGGCTCTTACGTCACGAAACAGACGCTGGTGCAGCTCAACACGCTCGACAGCTACCGGGGACGAGTCTTCGGCGCGCTGGGAACCTCGGAGTGGCTTACGGTTCTGGTTGGAATGCTCCTCGCCACGCTGCTCGGAGGCCGCCTCGGCCCCGTGTTCTTCCTGGGTTGCTCCGCTATCCTCTACATCCTGGCGGGACTGGCCGCGCTCGTCCTGCTGCGCCACGCCACCATGGCAGCCGTGCCTTTAGTGAAGAGTAGGAATGACCAGGGAAACAAAAGCACTCTTTGACAAAGAAATCGAGGGATACCGTACATCGTAAGCAGGCGGGCTTAACCGGGAACAAACGTAGCTTTGATGGGAATAGAAGTATCCTCTCCATCCTCTCAAAAAAGCGTCCCACCGCAACCGTGTACAGTCATGCTCTCAAATCGTCAGCAAGCGTACATTGTGTGCCTGGACCGGGCAACTTCTGGCTGGCTACTGAGTATATTCCCGGCAACGGCGACCTGGTCGCCAACTGGGCCAACCGCATTTTCGAGGTAGTCGCCTGAGCCTTCATCAAGCAGACGCTCACCCCACAAAAACAGGCTCCTTTCCTTATCGCGGAAAGGAGCCTGTTCTCTTAAATAAAACCTTGTCACAAACCAATCGTATTGTAGGGGAATCGTGCAGCAGAGGAGGGATTTATGCAGAAGACGTCCGCGGGTATGATTGCCTTCATCGCCATTACGGAAACCATGCGATCATTTGCGCTCTTTGTCGTCTTCGCTTTTGTTGGAGTGCGTCTCAGGCGGTTTGGGCTGCTTTCCGAGAAGGCTTTCAATGTTTTTTCGTATGTGGCTGTTGCGCTTCCACTGATTGTGTTTCCTCTCGCGGTCTGGTTTCGCCTTCGTTCTTTCCGGGATTTGCACTCTTGAGGGTGCCGCCGGGCGACCATAAAGACCCACCCTCCCGCTCCTCACCGCCCTCGCCCCTACAGCATTTCTCCCTACTTCGCCTGCTCAAACACCTGGGAGGCTGTGATATAATCGCAGGGGAAAGATTGGTGGCTACGAATACACGGAGGGAGCATGGATCGGCCAGCGCGTCTTGCTATCGATGGCCCGGCGGGTTCGGGAAAGAGTACTATCGGCGAGCA
>DASTKE010000818.1:0-2113 GCA_035716105.1 Ktedonobacteraceae bacterium
CGGTGCAGCCCGCGGGCTGCACCGGCTTATGTATCGTTCAGCTTTTTTATATGTGCTTCCAACTCACATCAACACCCACACCTGGCCGTAGTGAGACGGCACGGACTGGGGTGGCTGCACCATGTCCCCGTCGTGCGCTACGATGAGGTCGAGATGATTGGGGGAGCGCACGTCGTCGTTGAGCAGTTCGCGATAGGTACCGGCTTTGGGAAATGGTACCGCGATGGATTGAGAGCTGTCGGAGAAGTTGAGGAAGACAAGAGCGTACTGCTCCGGCTGGGCGGCGATGGCGGGCGCGCTGCGCTGGTAGGCAACGATCTGCGCGGCAAGATTGGACTGCTGGTTGAAGTAGGTGAACTGGCGGCTACGCAGGGCGCGGTACTGGCGGCGCAGGCGACCAAGCGCGCGGTAGAGCCGCACCAGAGGCTGGCCGTACTCGTCATAGAAGTATTCCCAGTGGACGCTGCGCCGGAAGGAGATACGCGCATTGCCGCCGGATGGCAGTGTGTAGTTCTCGGCGAACTCCTCGCCCTGCCAGAGCATCGGCACGCCCTGGCAAGTGTAGAGTGCGATGGCGAAGGGCTGCAACTTATAGTAGTTGGCGCGTATGCCGAACTGCATATCGCCAGGGCCACCGATGCCGTAGGCGGTGCCGAAGCTGTCAATCAGATGCTCGTGGTCGTGTGAGTCGAAGTACTGGAACGGTGCGACGGGAGCCTGCACGCCGTTGAAGTCGCGACTGGCTGGATAGCCGACGGCGGAGGGGTTGAGCAGGTTGACAAAGGCGTCGTCGACGTAGTTGTTGCGGGCCATGTCCTCACATTTGTTGAGCAGAGCATCCTGCCACGTGGCGGTGGAGTAGGTGTCGCGCAGGATAGCCGGGGGATTGTCCAGGTACTCAGCCACCTGAATGACGCGGCTGTAGCCCAGTTCGTCCTGAAAGCGCTTGATGGGCAGCGAGTCCTGGTAGGTGTTGTAGACCAGTGCGGCGTAAGCCTGACCGGTCGCGCCGTCGTAGTAACCGGCGACGTTGTCGTAGCGGAAGCCGTCGACGTGGCACTCCTCCATCCAATGCCGGTTGACTGTGCGGAAATAGTCCTGCGTGAAAGGCATGCCCTCGAAGGTGGTCTGCGGACCGAAGGCACCGTTGGGGAACGTCCCCATCGGCCCCGTCTCGCCGCTATTGGCATAGACGAGGTCATAGGCGAAATCGGCGCTGACGTGCTGGTAGACGACATCCAGGATAACGGCAATGCCCTTCGCGTGGCAGGCATTGACGAGACGTTTGAAGGCGTCCATGCCACCCCAGCGGTCTTCGGGCGCAAAGAAGTGCAGCGGGCCATAGCCCCAGTCGAAGATTTGTGGCACCGTCGTAATCGGCATCAGTTCCAGCGCATTGACGCCGAGGCCGAGCAGGTAGTCCAGGCGAGATGCCACACCGTCGAAGGTGCTGTCAAATTCCTCCACCTGCAATTCGTAAACCACCAGATCATCCACCTGCGGCGTGTTGAAGTTGGCATCTGTCCAGGCAAACGGCGCGAGAGGCTGGTCGCTGGCGGTGAAGGCCGAGAGCTTGCCGATGCCAGTCTCCGTCGCGAAGGGGTCGGTGATGAAGAGCGTGACCAGATTGGCGGTCAACGCCTGCTGCTCCCCCGTCGCCGGGTCGATGACGTTCAATGTCAAGGGATTGGGCAAATCGCCCGGTCCCGGCAGCTTTTGCAGCAGCGTGTAGCGATAGAGGTACTGTCCTGGCTGCCCAAAATGGCTGCCATCATTCGCATCTTTGTACGCCGCCAGGTTGGCTGTCGCGCTCCACAGGCCAAGCGGGTGCTGTTCGTCGAAGGTTAGCGAGAAATTCCTGGCCGGAATTTCAATGGCAAACTGGTCAAGCTCGTGAATGATGCGCACCAGCAGCACATAATTCTTCGCCACAGTGATGTTTGGCAAATAGATGCCGAAGTACACGCTCAGCGCACCATGCGTATCGGGATGCGCTCCAACTTCATTCAGGTTTATCATGCTGTATCATCCTCTTCTGTTTTTTCCTCAATGGACAGCCCATCCTACCGCAAAACATAGCGAACGCGCAAGGGACAAAAGCCCAGGGACGTAG
>DASTKE010000819.1:0-2713 GCA_035716105.1 Ktedonobacteraceae bacterium
TCCGGGGGACGGAGACGGACGCCCGTGAAGGTCGACCTCACAAGGACGCGGGCGAGCACAAGGCATCGCCCCTACGACTTCCCCTCAAGAACTAAGACCCATGAGGAGCAATGTATGACGCGAAAGGGAATCCTGCTGGAGAAAGAGCCGGGCTTGAAAACCATCTTTCAAGGAGCGGAGCATCCCTATGTGCGCTGTGTCATCGCTGATACAGCTGATCCCGAACGCCACTTTGAATGCCGGGTACTCGATGAGGAGAATATACCGAACATTGTAGGAGAACAGATCGAACTTGAAGTTATCCATGTCGTCACCGATAGACGCAGCGGAACCGTTCGCTTTGATTGCCGTTTACCAGGATCACCAGAATCTGGATCAGAAGCAGTATAAGATGGGGGTCATCCAATGAATTGTCCTCGATGCAACGCTGAAGTCGGTGACTCAGCCACGTTCTGCCCGCGCTGCGGCTCAGCCGTCCGCAACACGGCAGCATTTTCGTATCTCCCGGCGGGTGCGCCCCCCTGGCCAACCAGTACCGCGCAGCTACCCGCTCATATCGCTACGCTGTCACGCAACGGCACAGCAACAGCGGAGCAGACCTCCCAGTTTGTCATACCGGAGAGCACAGCGACACAAAAACCTGCCCGCCGTTCAAAAATGGGCATTCTCGCCATTGCAGGTATCCTCCTGCTCACCGCTATCGTAGGCGTCGGAGCAACACTTGGTACCCTGTACTTGAATGGTGATTTTTCCGCGCAAGCTTCCAACAAACCCGTTCAACTGGCAACACCCAACGCGGCAGCCACCGCCGCGGCCACGGCCAACACGGGCAGCGGGGCGACGCCCGCGGCAACCGGAACCACGAACAGTTTGCCCACGCCCACTTCTTTCCAGAGCATCAGCAACACGGGCAGCAGCAATCTGAAAGTCTCATTGAAGTACCCGGCGAACTGGGTGGAGGATGCGCCACAGGTGACGACCGATGAAACATCGATCAGTTTTCATCCACTGCAACAACTGCCCATTCTTGTGGGCGTCACTCGCGTTTCAAGCGCCATTTCCGCCAGTATCACCAGCCCAAATGACATCAACCAGGCCAACTTTACGAGCCTGCAAAGCGCACAGGGCGTCAGCAGCTTTCAGATCGTTAACCCCGTGACCGCTCAACGGGCCATCGGCGGTGAACAATGGGCGGAGCAGGATGCCACGTTCAATGTCGCGAGCAGCAGCACCACAGTCCAGTTCCACACCACCACCATCGCCACCAAACACAACTCGATCTACTACAGCATCCTCTTCTATGCCCCTGCCCAGGTCTACGACGAGGCCATGCAAAAGTACTTCCAACCCATCTTCGACTCATTCAAATTCCAGGGTTAGCCAGCAAGACGAAGGGTTTAGTCCAGCAGGCCACCCGCGAGGGGATGGCCCTACTATATTCGCCAGTCACGCGCTTGCAGCATCGACCGAGTATAGTAGGGCCATCCCTTCGCGGGTGGCCTGCTGACAGCTTCAGTTAGTATCTATGGGCCTTCCTCATCTCGCTCCTTCACACAAGTTATGCTGCCTTCTGAGGAATATCTGTATCTGTCGCCATGTTGCTATATATAGACAGCGATATATCGCTATCTACAACACAAAGGTGAGACATGCGTATATATCAATGGAGGGGTCGATTGACCATCCACATGTGAGAAAGTTTGTTGGCAGGGGAGAGTAACCTGACAACGTTCATACAACAAGTAAGAAAGAAGGAAATACCCATGTTCTGGGGTTTTCACGGCATGTTTTTTTTGCTGCCGTTGCTGCTGCTCGGCAAGTTTTTCTGGATTCTGATCCTGGCCTTGCTGATCGGACTGCTGGTCCGCGGTCTCCGTATGAGGAATCGGCCAGCCTTCTACAGGCACGCGCCTTTCTACCAGCCCGGCGTCCCGCCCGTGCAGCCTTCCGCGATGGAGATCCTCCGCCAGCGCTATGCCCGTGGTGAAATCGATGCCACCACGTTCGACCAGATGCGCGAACGATTGGAAGCCTCCGGTGAGGCGAACCGCCAATAGTGTTCCTGAAAATCAGGCAGAGACAGAAGGCCCGCGAATTTTCTCGCGGGCCTTCTCTTTGCCCATAAGAGCGCAAAAGAGGGCGGTATTTAACCGCTTTTCGTGCTATACTCCTGGCAGAAATCGGAAGATACGCCATGAAAGGATGAATGCTATGACTGAACAGCAAACAAACTTACTTCCCTTTTACAAGGGCTGGGACGCCTATCAGGACCTGCTCGTCAAAGCCATCGGGCCGCTTTCGGACAAGCAACTTGCGCTGCGTACAGCGCCGCAACTGCGTACCGTCGGCGAAAACGCCGCCCATATCATTGGCACACGTGCGGGCTGGTTCCACGATCTGATGGGCATTGGAGGCGAGGAGATCGCCGCAATGGAAACCTGGGACGAACCGGACGCGCCTGTCAGGAGCGTCCGCGAACTAATCTACGGCCTCGAAACAACCTGGCAGATGATCCAGGACTCCCTCGCCCACTGGACACCTGCCGATTTAGAGTACGTCTTCGAGGGCGTACACGATGGCAGGCCATATCACCTCACCCGCCAGTGGGTGATCTGGCATCTCATTGAGCACGATCTGCATCATGGCGGCGAAATCTCCTTCACCCTGGGAACGTACAACCTGACTGGCATCGACATTTAATAGTTAAGAACGT
>DASTKE010000820.1:0-3152 GCA_035716105.1 Ktedonobacteraceae bacterium
TTGTACCCAACGGGGACGCCTTACTCGCAGTTCCAGCTTCATTTGATTGCTCAACAGGGAACAGAATCGGGTTGACTCTCATACCGTCTCTGCCGCGTGGGAGCAGCCATTGCAGGGCCGAGCGGAAATTATCGCGCTCGGTGGCCAGCCGGGCCAGCCATTCAAGCTGCTGCGGGCCTCGTAAACCGATCTCGCCAGCTTCTGCCTCGGCGAGGAAATAGCAGGCGTGCCAGTCGTGAAGCCGTTCGATCTCGCCATGAGCGGCGAGTTGTTCCAGCGCGTATTCACGCAGTGTTTCCAGCATGGTAAAGCGTGGCTGCTGATCCGTGCCCTTTGTTCGCACGATCAAACTGCTGTCTACCAACTGTTCAAGCATATCCAGAGCGGAATCAAACGGAGCTGTTTGATCTGCCGCTCCATCTCGCGCCATAGCTTCAGCCGCCTCAATTGACCAGCCTCCAATAAATATCCCCAGGCGGCGAAACCACAGTTGTTCTTCAGGAGAGAGCAAGTCGTAGCTCCATGCGATGGTATTGCGCAATGCTCGATGGCGATCGGGCAAGTCTTTCGCTCCTCCTGTCAACAGGCGCAGGGGCGCTTGCGCCAGGCGTTCAAGCAGCAAGGATGGCGAAAGCACTCTGACCCGCGCCGCCGCCAGTTCCACCGCCAGCGGCAATCCATCGACCCTGGCGCATATTTGCGCGATGACCGCCGCATTTTCATCGGTGAGAGCGAAGCTGGATGCCGCCGCCTGCGCTCGCTCTGTAAAGAGTTGGATGGCCTCGAACTGCGCAATCTCTTCCGTTTTGAGTGAGGCATGGAGATCAGGTATATCCATTGGCGGCACGTTAAGGGTATATTCGCCATACACGTGCAACACCACGCGACTGGTGGTGAGCACTTTGAGGCCGGGAGCCGCGCTCAATATCTCGCGCACGATGGCTCGCACTTCTCCTACCTGCTCCACGTTATCCAGCACAAGCAGCAGATTTTTGTTGCGTAAATAGGCGATCAGGCTTTGGAGTGGAGGAAGATCAGGAGCCGACGAAATATGCAACGCCTGCATGATGCTGGTTGGGACCAGCGTCGCATCGTTGATACCGGCCAGCGCAACATACCATACTCCCTGTTCAAATGAGCCGACGAGCTCACTGGCGAGATGTAAGGCCAGGCGAGTTTTGCCGCTGCCTCCCACTCCAAAGAGCGTGACGAGACGCACACCGTCGCGCTCAAGCATTGTGAGCAGCCGTGTGACCGCCCATTCTCGTCCGATGAGCCGGGTAGCTGGCGCGGGCAGATTATGGAGGGCTGGTGGGCTGCTTGAAAGTGTGGGCTGCACGCTTTTCGTAGTAAGTGTACTCAAAGGTGGGGTTTGCCATTCATCTTCACTGAAGCTGGCTGCTCCCAAACCTGCCGCCTCAAGCAGGTGAGTTGCTTCATCTTGAGTCGTAATGACGCGCCAGCGTGCTAAGCCCGTAATGATGTGCTGCACGTCTAACTGTGTCAGGTGGGAAGTTCCAGTCCCATTCAGTTTGCGGCTAAGCACCTTTGGATTCAGGCTTATGGCATCTGCCAGTTCCTTTTGAGTATGGCCGCTCGTTCGGAGATAGTTTTGAATGCTCTCGCTAAATGCCCTTACATTCAGGTGGGTTCCACTGTTCACACTTGCGCCTCCCATCAAAGAATCTCTTGTCCATAATTTGGTAGATTTTTGGTAGATTTTGGATAACCAGAGCTATGGAAAGGGCAACCAGTGCCTAGTATACTCAAAATCAGGACTATAATGCAAGAGAAAGAGAGGAATCGGGGGATGTGTATTCTTCAGATACTCGTACAGTGCTGTGACAGATTCTTTGAGGTCTTATCTGACGATGTCGAGGGTACCGAGCTTACGGTGGAAGATGGCGTGGGCCGCACCCTACTAGATCTCTTTGAAGAGGTGACGGTTGACGATGTCGCTATTTGTTTCTCTTCCCACCTGGGGATGGGTTTCCATCGCTGCTCAATTCAGATTTGCGCCCATTGTTCTTGCCAGGGCTTTTCCTTGCTCCCACGTACAAAGGAGCATATCAGGCTCTCGGTGGAAAAAGGTATTAGCACCATTCTTAAGGAGTTGTTTGGTTCAGTGAGTGTAGAGTATGTTTCCATGCGACCCGCCTCGTGTGAAAATGGCAATGCTCTCTGTTGTATTTAAAGTGATACAGCTATACATGCTGATGTGATGCATTGCCAATAATCATGAAGCGGGAGGAGGTGAGATGGCATTGATTACGATAAACGTGAAACAAAGTGTGCTTATTAAGCTGCCCGTTGAGGAAATTTTCGCCTACATACGCGACCTTGAGAACTTGAATGACTGGTCCAATGTCGTTGTTTCTGTCAAGAAAATCTCAACAGGGGTGGAAGATGATGGTGCGCGTGTGCGTGGTACCATCCGGTTTCTGGGCAAGTGGTCGGAAATGACGTTGGAGATTGTCGAATGCAGGAAGAATGAATATCTGACCGTCAAAAGTACTAGCGGTACCGCCCCTTGCCTCTTTTGCTACCAGCTTGAGCCAGGAGAAGATGGAGGAACGCTTCTCATGCAAGAGGCCACGATCCATTACATGGAGAGCAGGACAGCACTGGGGGAGTCGGTAATTACTGGTGCTGTGCATCGCCAACTGGCCTATGACCTGCTGACACTCAGGGATATTCTGGAAGCGAAAGCGCTGGCATTACAGAATGGGTAACTGCTCGATACGCCTGACGCTGATCTGGTAGCGACAATTGATGGTGTAGGCAAGGGATGCAGTTAGTGCGCGTACTGCGTTTGCCCTTCTTGTATGGATGGTTCCTCGGGCAGTAATCTGCGCCTGCGCACGTGGAACCAGTTAAAGAGATAGGCGAGGGTTGCCAGCAGAAAGAGCGCATCTCGCACGGCGACTGCCTGGACAAAGCCGGGTATATAGGGAATGAGCAGCGGATTGGACGTGCGTGTGTAGAGGTAGGCATAGATGTAGGTGGTCAGGAACGAGAGCGTTCCCCAACACAGCAGCCAGAAGCTCTCAAGCGCGTTGCTATAGGCCAGCAAGGGTATGACCCAGATGAGGTATTGCGGGCTGAAGACCTTGCCGGTCGCGATAAAGAGCAATAATAACGCGATGCTTGCT
>DASTKE010000821.1:0-2402 GCA_035716105.1 Ktedonobacteraceae bacterium
GGCCACGCGGTGTGAGGTACGAGGGCGGCGCAAGCGCCCCCTCCCACCACAACCCCGCTCCCGCCCCTACGGAAATCACATTACAATCAAATAGCAACACACGAAACACATTATTGAGCATAATTGATAGAAGGGAATACACACATTATGGTAGCGATACAGCCAGAGACTGATACGATTGCGGTGACGCGCACGTTTGATGGGATTGAGGAGGCGGCGCACCGCGTAATTGCGCAGGTGGGCGGCATGGAGTCCGTGATACGGGGCGCGAAGATCGCTATTTTGAAGCCGAATCTTGTGGCCGGGCGCAGCGCGGAAACCGGCTCGACCACCAGCTTTGCCCTGCTCAAAGCCGTGGCCGAAGAGGTGCGAGCCTGCGGAGCCGAACCCGTGCTGTGCGAAACGCCCGGCACCGAGTTTGACCGCGAGGCCACCTACACCATCCTGGGCGTCGAGAAGTTTTGTGAAGAGAACGGCATCCGCATCCTGCGCGTCGACCCGGAAGGTGGCGAAGAGGATTGGATGGAGCTGCGACCAGCAGGGGCGAAGAAGCTGCGCCGCTTCCGCGTGCCGCGCATCCTCAAAGAGGCCCGGCTGATTAACCTGCCCGTGCTCAAGTCGCATGTCGTCTCCATGATGACGCTGGGCATGAAGAACGTGATGGGCATTCTGCCGCGCCCTGACCGCCGCTCCATGCACACCTTCGGCATCGACCAGAGCATCGTCGACATGAACTTCGGCCTCAAGCCCGACCTGACTATCATCGACGGCAGCGTGGGACAGGATGGCGAAGGCCCACTCTACGGCGACAAAGCCGACCTGCAGGTAATGGTTGCCGGACGCGATAGCCTGGCCGTTGACCTGATCTGCTGCCAGCTTGTCGGCGTCAAGCCACGCGACATTCCCCATCTCAAACTGGCGTTGGAGCAGATGGGCAAGCCCTCGTGGACGCTGGCAGGTGAGGATATTGACAGCATTGGCGTCATCAAACAGTTTCGCCTGCCGCAGCAGAAGCCGCTCTACCGCTTCATTTTCTGGATGATGTACCCGCTGGACTATCCCTACACCTGGGTGGCGGAGCGCGGCAAGCACTTCTGCACCACGCTCTACAGTACGGGACTGGTCGGCACGCGCCCGCAGATCAAAGAAGAAGCCTGCACGCGCTGCGGCGTCTGCGTCGAAGCCTGTCCCCTGCCGAACGTGATTGATCTCAAGACGTTGAAGGTTAACTATGCCGCCTGCCAGCGCTGCCTGCTATGCTTCGAGGCTTGCCCGGAAAAGGCCATCAGCGTCAAGGGCTATTCGGGGACACGCTCATGACGATTGCGGTAACGGGAGCCACCGGCTTTTTAGGCTCCGCGCTGGTGACGGAACTGGTGAAACAGGGGCAGGACGTGCGTATCCTGGCCCGCGACGAACAGAAGGCGCGGCAGCAATTTGGCGAGACCATCACCATCGTGCGCGGCGATATTACCGATAGAGAACAGGTCGAGCGCGTGGTCGCTGATGCAACCATCGTCTACCATCTGGTGGGCCATCTTTACCACCCCAGCGTGCCTACGAAACTCTATCGTAAGACGCACGTCGAGGGGACGCGCATCCTGCTCGATGCTTGCAAAGAACGCAAGGGGCAGAGCCAGCTACAACGCATCGTGCATTGCAGCACGACAGGTGTGCATGGCATCACCGGCCCGGCACCTGCCGCCGAAGACGCTCCCTACGCGCCCACCAATCCCTACGAAGCCACCAAACTGGAGGCCGAATTGCTCGCGCAGCAAGCCTATAAAGAAGGCTTGCCCGTGAGCATAGCACGGCCAGGGCTGGTCTACGGGCCGGGCGACCTGCACCTGCTCGGCTTCTTCTCCTCGATCAAAAAAGGGCTGTTTCGCGTCATAGATGGCGGCAAAGCCGTGCTGCACCCCATCTACATCGACGATATGACAGCCGCCTTCCTGCTCTGCGCCGAGCGGCCAGAGGCGCTGGGACGCAGCTATAACATCGCTGGCGCTGGCCTGGTCACGATCCGCGAACTGGCAACGGCGATTGCCCACGCAATGGACAGGCAGTTGCCGGGCGGCAGCATTCCGCTCTGGCTCGCCAATCTCGCCTCGGACATCTTTGCCGCAGCGCCCGGCTTCCAGGGCGAACGCGCCCCACTGACGCGCAGTCGCGTCGCGTTTCTCACCCACAGCCGCATCTACAACATCCAGCGCGCCCGCACAGAGCTTGGATTCACACCGAAAGTGGGTTTAGAGGAGGGCATGAAGCAAACTGCCGCGTGGTATAAAAAGTACGGATACCTGTAATATCGGATATCCATCCTTCTGGGGAAACGGCAAGTCGTAGGGGCGATGCCTTGTGCTCGCCCGTGTGGGCCAACCTTCTCATATCGAAAGCGGGCG
>DASTKE010000822.1:0-3468 GCA_035716105.1 Ktedonobacteraceae bacterium
CTGCCGGGTTAGAAACCGATAAACGTGGTTACATTCACGTCAACGATCAGTTGGAAACCAACGTGCCGGGAGTTTATGCACTTGGCGATGTCAAAGGTGGGCCTGCCTTTACTCATATCTCGTATGATGATTTCCGCATCATTCGCACTAATTTGATTGAAGGCGGACATGCAAGCATCAAAGACCGCCTGGTGCCCTATACGATGTTTATTGATCCGCAGCTTGGGCGTGTCGGCCTGAGCGAGACGGAGGCCAGAACGCAGGGCCGAAATATCAAGGTTGCCAAAATGCCGATGGATTATGTCGCTCGCGCCCTGGAGGTGGACGAGACTCGCGGCTTCATGAAGGCCGTCGTGGACGCGGAGACAAGCCAGATTCTCGGCTGCGCGGTGCTCGGCATCGAGGGTGGCGAGATCATGGCCCAGCTACAAATCGCCATGATGGGCAAACTCCCTTATACCACATTGCGCGACGCGATCTTTGCCCATCCAACGCTGGCGGAGTCACTGAACAATCTCTTCTCAAATTTTGATTAGGAGGGTGTTGTATGCTACTTGCAGGTGATGTGGGCGGCACAAAGACGAATCTGGCGATTTTCTCGACCGAGCAGGGAGAAGGCGAGGCGCGGAAACCAGTAGCGCAGAAGGTTTTTCCAAGCGGTCAGTATCCCAGCCTGGAAGCGCTCGTGCAGGAGTTTCTCGACTCCGTTCATGTTTCGATTGAGCGGGCCAGCTTTGGCGTCGCGGGTCCGGTAGTCAACAGGCAGGCGACGATTACCAACCTGCCCTGGATGATGGATGAGCAGCAGCTTCAGGAGACGCTGCATATCCCGACTGTGCGTTTGCTGAACGATCTGGAAGCCATTGCCCATGCCATTCCCTTCTTGCAGCCGACCGATCTGCACACACTGAACGAGGGCCAGCGCGTGTCGCATGGCCCACTGGCCGTCATCGCGCCCGGCACCGGATTGGGTGAGGCGTACCTGACCTGGGAAGGAGCGCGTTACCATGCCCATACCTCCGAGGGAGGCCATACCGATTTCGCGCCGCTCAACGCGCTGCAAATCGACCTCCTACGTTACCTGCTCGACCGCTACGACCATATCAGCTACGAGCGCGTCTGCTCCGGCATCGGCATTCCCAATCTCTACGCCTATCTCAAGAACAGTGGCTACGCGCCGGAACCTCCGTGGCTGGCCAAACAACTGGCAGCGGCAGATGATCCCACGCGAGTGATATTTGCCGCCGCGCTCGCTCAGGAAAATCCGAGCGAACTGTGCTCCGCGACCCTGAACCTGTTTGTCGCTATTCTAGGAGCGGAAGCAGGCAATCTTGCCCTGAAAGTGCTGGCAACCGGTGGCGTCTTTATCGGTGGCGGCATCCCCCCGCGCATCCTGCCTCTGCTGGAACATGGCCGCTTCATACAAGCGTTCACCCATAAAGGGCGCTTCGATGAAATACTCTCACGCATGCCTGTGCAGGTTATCCTGAATTCCGAAGTTGCGCTACTGGGAGCCGCCTATCATGGCCTGGAAATCCATCCCGATTAGACTGATAGCGCCCTTGTGCATAGTACTATCAGGGAAAGGGGCGTGTTTTTCGTTATAACCTACATAAGAGGCGGAAGAGCGCCATATTGCACTGAGCATATGGGCAATTCACAGCTTCTATTCTATTGATCGGTATATGTTGGGTAAGAATATGATTGAGAAAACCTTTGTTGAAACAGAAAAGGGGCCGATGGCTCGTGTAACATTTGTGCTTCCTGAAAGCACCTGGGCAGATCACATCTATCTCGTGGGTGACTTCAACGGCTGGAACTACACCGCGAACCCCTTCCGGCGCAGCCGCGAGGGAGGATGGATCATTACGCTCGACCTCGAGGTCGGGCGCACCTATCAGTTCCGCTATCGTCGCGATGGGGAATGGATGAACGAGAGTCAGGCCGATGCCTATGTTCACAATCCCTACGGCAGCGATAACGCTGTCCTCAGTACCGACCCGAACTTCAGACAATATCGAGGGTAGCAGCAGCATACCGGGTGCAAGACACCCGGTATGCTGCTCACCTCGTGCTATCACGCGGCCTGCCAGACCGATACCGTGTTGCTCAGACCGGCGGAGGCGATGAGCTGGCTGTCAGGAGACCACGCGGCGGTGATGACTGCCTCATATGGCACATTGTATGTCAGCAGCCGGTTGCCATTTGAAACGTTCCAGACCTGCACCGTACGATCGTAGCCACCGGAGGCGATATATTCGCCATTGGGCGACCATGTCACCATATGCACATAACTGTCATGGCCGCGATAGACCAGCAGCGTTTTTCCCGTCGTCGCGTTCCATATTTGCACCGTTCGATCACCGCTGCCGGATGCGATGTGCGTGCCATCCGGTGACCAGGCTATCGCCCATACTCCCTGCGTATGGCCGCGATAGGTCAGCAGAAGGGTACCCGTCTGCGCATCCCAGACATTCACCAGTCCATCATCGCCGCCCGATGCAATGCGTGTACCATCCGGCGACCACACCACCGCCGTTACATGACCCGTATGCCCGTGCAAAGTCAGTAATCGCTTGCCCGTTTTTCCATTCCAGACCTGAATCGTCTTATCATCGCTGCCGGAGGCGATGAGCGCTCCATCTGGCGACCACGCCACTGCACTGACAAGGGCGGAATGCCCACGATACGTCAACAGGTGCCGCCCTGTCGTAGCATCCCAGATCTGCACCGTGTGGTCATACCCACCGGAGGCAATGCGTTCGGTTGCGGGCGACGAGCCAGGAAGGGATGGAGACCATGCCACAGTAAAAACTGGGCCGGAATGACCGGTATAGGTGAGTTTATGCTTGCCGGTCATGGCGTCCCACACCTGTATCGTGCTATCCAGGCTGGCCGAAGCGATACGCGAACCATTAGGAGACCACGCCAGCCCGAAGACCATGCTGCTATGGCCGCGATAGGTGTAGAAGGTCGTTCCAACGGGAAAGAGCGGCGTACTGGGCTTCAAGATGGCAATAGATGCGGAGTGAACAGGAGTAGCTGTCGCTGTCCCTGCAGGTGGCTTGCTGGATGCAAACGAGCAGGCCGAAAGGAGCAAGAGAAGCACGCAAGCTCCCAGAATATGGCGGAAATTGTAAGACCTATTCAAAAAGATTGTCTCCTCACGAGAGCCAGTAGCTTATACCTGCTCATTTTCGATACTGCATTATGGCCCAGCCATCTCAGCCGTACAACATTACGCATATTGTAACATACACCAGTGCCAGCACCGGGTTAACTAAATTTGAACGATTGCAACATAGGCTGAAAGTAGGTGGGGTTCGCCATGCTGAACTACAATCACGGTATCACCTCTCAAAAATGTATGATAACAACTTCGTGTCTTATATAACACGCAGCAACAAGGGTACGAGGTGATTACCTTCTGACTGAGAAAAAAGGCGTGGCACGTGGATGGCGGCAAGC
>DASTKE010000823.1:0-4332 GCA_035716105.1 Ktedonobacteraceae bacterium
CCTTCAAGCACGATGCTTGTCGAAGCCAGAAATGACTCAGCGCTGACAACATTGCCGATATCGACGTATGCATCATAGGCACCACTGGCGACGTAGGCGATATCCATCGCAGCGCTGCCGGAGCGCCGTATTTTTCCCGGCGTCGGACGCTCAGTCAGCAATTTTCGCAGAATATCCAGGTCGCGCCCGTCAAAATTCATGCCGGTCAGGCAGGAGGGCCACGATGTTGTACTGCTCACCTGGCAGCGCCGCCCGTTGCGAAATGCTCCTCCACCGTGCTCAGCCTGGTAGACAGTACCTGTGAAAAGTTCGCCCACCAGCGCCCATTCCACACGTTCAGGTACGATGGGCGCGTCAATCGGCAGCACGGCAAGCGAGACCGCAGCCGTCATGATGCCCATTTCAACATTTGTCGAGCCGTCTACCGGGTCGACGATAACCCGGTAATGAGGCTCAGCGTCGGTGGTGAACGGGGGGCGTTCTTCGGTGATAACCTCGAAGCCGTGGCCGCTTTCTACCAGCCCGCTGATGATAATATCCTCCGCCTCACGGTCGAATAGCATGGTCGTATGCCTGGCAGACTGAAAATAGACCTGGCTGCGATCAAGCCGCTCTGAGAGCATAAAGGCGCGCACCTGGCGGAAAAGCTGCTCTAATAGTTCTAGCATGGCACTCATGATTCTATCTAGTCGGGTCTGCTATTTTCGGTAGTTCGCTTCGATTATAGCATACATGTCTCCCTTTTCTGCCTGTATGCTTTCCTGTTCGTGAGCATCCTGCTCACATTATTACTCAACACGCTGTACGATGAATGAAGGAGTGCGCTCTTGAGCTAGCAGGCGCTCTCGTGTCAGCGAAATAGCCAGTGTGCTCAGGTCGGAGGCAATCCAGCGCCTCCCCAGTTGTTCGGCCACAACGGGTGTAACCCCGCTGCCACAGAAGCAATCAAGCACAAGATCGTTTTCCTCGGACGAGGCAAGCATGATACGTTGGAGCAGTGCCTCTGGCTTCTGTGTGGCATAGCTGGTACGCTCCGGGTCTTTCTGATGCAGGTGGCTGATATCGTGCCAGACATCGGCAGCTGTCATGAGGCTATCTTCATCGTAGGTGTAGACGCGACCGGCGGAGCGAATCGTCCACGCTACTTGCCCGTCAGCATCTACCACTTTTCGCATGTGATTGCGCTTCTGAGCGCCCCTGCGCTCACCGATGCGCTCGCCATGAAAGCAATATTGCCCGGATTTTGTGTAGAGCAAAATGGTATCGTGCTTGCGCGCATACCATTTCCGTGCTCGCCCGCCCGACTGGTAATGCCAGATAATCTCACTTTTAAACCCCGGCCCCTCCGCGTCAGGAGAGAAGCCAAAAATCTCGTCCAGCATCACTTTGGCATAGTGGACAACGCGCCAGTCCAGGTGAACATACAGGCTGCCCGTCTCCGCCAGTAAGGCATGGAGCGCCATTAACGTTTCGTATAGCCATAGAAGATAAGCATCAAGGTCATTATTCCATTTATCGCTATAGGCCAGTTGAGCGCTGCTCATGAAGTCGCGACCGGTCATAAACGGGGGGTCGATATAGATCAGATCGACGTTGCCTGCATAGTCATTGAGCAGCGCCGCAAGCACGTCCCGCCTGTCTCCCCAGATGAGCCGGTTGTGCCACGCGCCAGCAGCTTGTTCCTGCTCATCCACTTGCTCACCTGCTTGCTCGCCGCATCGCTCAACGGTTTCGAGTCGTTTTGTGGTGCGTAAGGGGATGTGCTGTTCGCCTTTACCTCTCCAATGTAATTCAGCCATAGCTGCTACTGTGCTCCGTTCTCATCCTCCGATATCTCAACAATCAAATCTTTTGGCAGAACAGCCAAACCTGCCTCTGTCATTCGTCCCTCGCGCATGAAGCGAGCCGCGAGAGCGCGATTGGCAGCCGACCACGAACTTTTCGGACGGCGCGGCGCGAACCGCACAGCATACGTTTCCGCGTCAATCCCCTTTGACATGTTGTCGATCCACCCGAAGCAAAGCGCCTCCTCGACCGACTCTTCGTAGGCGATGTAAGCGATACCCGTCTGACGAACGGTTTTCTTATAGTAAATCAACCAGATTTCTTTTTTTGCCTGCCCATGCTCAGCCAGCCAGTCGCGCCACTCCTGACGCGAGTGAACCAGCAGCGTTTCTCCAATCTCCATATGTTCCTCTCAGGATTATGCCTCTGCGTTTGTCCCAATTATAGAACGGACGAGGCATACAGGCCAGGCTTCATCCCTTCCGCATATCGAAGCGAGCATCGTGTAGCCTGAATTACCTACCAATCTGGCATTTCTAGGTGGGCGGCGTTGATACATGATGAGACAAAGCTATACTGAATCATGGAGCATAGCGGTACAACGCTTCCGTGCGTGTATTGCTATTGATGCCACTGCTCCGAGGGAAACCGGAGCAGCGTAGGGGCGATGCCTTGGGCTCGCCCGGGGTTTGCAGAGATTAGCCAACGCGGGCGTCCGTCTCCGTCCCCCGGACGGCCTCAAGGCATCGCCCCTACGCTCTCTCCTTCAAGGACGGAGATGGATGTTGGGAAACTGGAATATTTTTGAGGTGATGTTTTATGCGCGTGCGTTTCCATTCCGTGTTGATCTGCTGTTCGCTGCTGTGTGTGCTGCTCGCGCTGGCTGCCTGCGGGCCAAATCGTATCGGTACCATTCCACAGGGGACGCCCGATCGTGGGAATGGCACTCCCGCCGTTATTCCCACACAGTCGGTAGTGAAGGCTCCGCCTGCATCCATTGGGGCCAACTACGCCTATGTGCGCGATAACCAGCTCTGGGTGGCGCTCAACGGCGCGAGTCCGGCGCAGGTGACGCATTTTGTCTATGGCAACACCCCGGATGCCTTCTGGCACACGCCCATCTGGTCGCAGGGCGATCATGATATCGCCTTTATCATGGCGGCGCGGCCAGTGGGACAGGGCGGTGGTGGGTGTCCCGCCCCCGATTATGGAGCTAATGGTGGCCTCTACCTGTTGAATACAGCGACGCGGCGGTTATCTTCGATTACGCTTCCCAGTGGCGCGAGCGCTGCCAGTAGCAGTCCTATTAGTGATACCTGGCAATATGTCTTCTGGGAGGATGCGACCCACCTGCTGGCGTGGAACAACGGCCCGCTCGGCAAGACGAGTGCCGCGGCGGGTTTGTACCGCTACAACCTGAGCACCCGCACGCTGACACAGGTGCTGCCTTTGAGTGCGCTCGGCGCGACCACGTTGTACAGTGGACAAACTGGTTTGCCTTTGCTGCTCTCGATGCGTTACAGTAATGAGCAACTTTTTTACCAGGTAATCGTACATCCCTTTGAGCAGCATAGTTCTTTTGTGATTTACAGTCATCCGGTTAATCATCCTGAAGTGTCCAGTACGAAGGTGATAGAGACGGGCAGCGAGTCCTGGTGCGCGACGCAGCAGAGCGCGGCTACGACATATATGAAGCCGGGTTGGGATGTGTCCACAGATGGTGAGCAACTGGCGGCGCAGGTCACGACGGTGACGAACGCGACAGGCTTGAGCAGCATTCAGGTGCTTGACCTGCATGATAGTTTAACGACGCAGTTGTTTGCCCAGGCACCATCGCAGTTGTTCGGGCATGATCTGTCGCTGGCCTGGGGGCCAGATAGTCAGACGCTGGCGCTGACTACGACTGGCGCTCAGGCTCAGGCAGGTTCATCAGGTATCTACAGCGCGACGCTGGCAAATCCGACCGCCATTCAGCACTACACTCCCGCGCTGGGCGGGCTGGTGACATGGCGTCCTGATAGCTCGGCTTTTGCGCTGACGCCTCCTATGACGGTGGATACAACTTCCACTCCGGATATCTACCTGTTCGATACGGGTACAGTTCAGGGTCGCGTGCTGCTCACGGATGCACAAAATTTTGCGTGGGGATAATATGCATGCAACCTCTGCTATGGACGCTTCTCTGCCTTGTGGCATACGCCGGTGGGCTGGTCATTATTCTCAAAATGACCCCCATGCTTTTTGCGTACGAATACTATGAGGGAATGTTTCTTGGTGTTGCGGCTGCCGATATCGTCGGGGGTATGCTGGCCTTCGGGGCGATGGTCATAACCTTCGGGTTGTTCAGCGGTGCCTTCGGTATTCGCGTGCTTGATTTTGCCCTCCTCGTAGGCATTTTCATTGTCGGAGTGAGTATGGTCAGGCGTTGTCTCCACCCGCGAGTGATGAACACACACCTTCCTTCGCGCATCTCTGCCGGCATCTACTGCGGCCTGCTCGCTCTGATTGCCATTGTTTCTATTGTACTTCTGTTTATTCCAAACCCAT
>DASTKE010000824.1:0-3734 GCA_035716105.1 Ktedonobacteraceae bacterium
GTAAGATGGAAAAAGAGATGCAAGAGCCACGCACGTGGCGCGAGTTATTGAGCCAGAATATCACTTCTCCCAGGGAGCGCCAGCGCATTGCCGGTGAACTGAACGTGCGTCCGATTACGCTGGCGCGCTGGGTGAGCGGCAATTCGACACCACGCCAGGATAACATACAGCGTTTGCTGGAGGTCTTTCCCGAACAGCGCGAGCAGCTTCAGGCGCTGCTTCAGCAGGAGTTTGGCGATTTTCACTCGCTGATGGGCGACGGTGAGACGGTTGATGAAAGTACTATTCCGGTCGCATTCTATATCCGTGTCCTGCGAACGCTGGCAACGCTGCCCCGCAGTGTGCGTTTCTCCTCCCTGTGTGATATGATCTTGCAACAGGCGCTGAAGCAACTGGACCCACAGCGTGTGGGTATGGCGGTCACTGTTGCGGTCTGTATGCCGCCGCGCCCTGGGGGCAAGGTGCGAACCTTGCGCGAGACGGTAGGGCGTGGAACGCGGCCCTGGGAGAATATGCTGGAACAGCAGGGCGTGCTGCTTGGGGCTGAGTCGCTGGCCGGTTATGCGATTACCACCGGGCATGTAGCCGTGAATCAAAACCTGCGCGACCGCTCAACGCTCGCGGCTGGCTATCGCGGCAAGTTTGAGGAGAGCGCGCTGGCTGCTCCCATCATGATTACCAGTGACGTAGCAGGCAGCCTGCTATTTTCCAGCAAGTTGACCGATTATTTTACTGCTGAGCGCCGCGAACTGGCTCAGAGCTACGCTGAGTTGCTGGCTCTGGCCTTCGATCAGGCGAATTTTTACGACGTGTCAGAGATAGAGTTGCGGGCCGTGCCACCAGAAGTGGAGCAGCCGCCCTATCTGAACACGTTTCGCCAGCGCTTGATGCGTATCATGGTTGAAGGGCAGAAAAACTACCTGCCTATCACGCTTGCCCAGGCGGAGCTATTGGCCTGGCAGGAGATTGAAGACGAACTGTTACAATATTACCTGTCTCCCCATAGTAGATAGCAAAAGGAGTGTGTTATGGCTCTATCCGGCGATACCCCCAGAGATGAAAACGTGTATTTCAATGATCCAGAAAGTGGCGCGGAAATGGCCCGCCTGATCGAGCAGGACCAGCTTGTCACCGCGGGCATGGGTGGCCTCTTTTCGGAACGCGCAAACCTTGATGGTATTCGCAACGTGCTTGATGTGGCCTGCGGGTCTGCCGGTTGGGCGCAGGAGGTGGCGTTCACCTATCCTGATATCAAGGTGGTGGGCGTCGACGTTAGCCGGGCGATGATCGACTATGCACGGGCGCAGGCAAAGGTGCAGAGGTTAAACAACGCCAGCTTCTACGTCATGGACATCCAGAAGCCGCTTGACTTCCCCGATAACTCCTTTGATCTGGTCAATGCACGTTTTATCAATTTCCTTCCGGCGGCGGCCTGGACGCCGTTGATGCAGGAGTTCCGGCGCATTACCCGCCCCGGTGGCACCGTTCGCCTGACGGAAAGCGAGTGGTGGTACTTTACGAACAGTCCAGCGCTGGATACAATAAACTCTATGATTATCCGTGCGCTGAAAAAGCAGGGGGGCAGTTTCTCCGAGAGCGGGCGCTTCACCGGCGTCCTGCCCATGCTGGGACGCTTTTTGCGGGAAGCAGGCTGTACCAATATTGGGTACAAGGCGCACGCCATTGATTTTTCGTTTGGCACAGAGGCATACGAGGGCTTTCGCCTTGATGCCACCATCGCTTTTAAGTTGTTCCAGCCATTCGTGGTGAAAATGGGGGTGACAACGAGGGAGGATGTTGAGCAAACCTATGAGCAGATGAAGCTTGAGATGTGGCAGGAGGATTTTCGTGGTATGATGTTGCCACTCACAGCCTGGGGCGAGCGAGTCTAGCCATGCTGACGGCCTGGGGTGAGAATTCGCGTTAACACCTGCAACAGAGCGACGAGGAAGACAAAGCTATGCAGAAAATACTCTGGTGGCGGGGAAAGGTGCTGTTTGCGGCGCTGGGGTTGATTGCGCTCTCCCTGGCGCTTGCTGGCGGTGCATTGTTCGTCAATCACACCCAGGGTACAAGCGATCCAGTGCAGTCTGTCGATCCCTTTATTGGCACGCAGCCTGCCCCGGCCAACGTTCACCTGGGGCCGGGCTTTGATAGCGGCAACGTCTTCCCTGGCGCGATCTACCCGCACGGCATGGTGCAATGGAGTCCCGATACGACCACCGCGCCCGGTGGCTATCGCTATTCCCAGCATAACATCCAGGGCTTCAGCCTCACGCACTTCAGTGGCAGGGGCTGCCCGGCGTACCAGGATTTCCCCTTCATGCCCGTGCTCGGCTCGCTCACGACCTCGCCTGAACACGCCAGCGCCTACGCGGCTGGCTTTTCGCACAGCAGCGAAAGCGCCTCGCCCGGCTACTACAGCGTTCACCTCGACAGCAACATAGGAGTCGCGCTCAGCGTGACGCCGCGCACGGGTTTCGGGCAGTTCACCTATCCATCTTCTACCTCCGCCACCATGCTCGTCAACGCGGGTGGCAGCGCTACTCCCGACGCGAGCGAGGGAACGGGCGTGCAGATCGTCGGCAACAACCAGCTTGTCGGCTCAGCCAGCAGCGGCCACTTCTGCAAAGGCCCCAATACCTACACGCTCTACTTTGCCGCCGTCTTCGACCATGCCTTTACCGGCTCTGGCACGTGGAACGGTGAAACCATCAATCCCGGTATGCGCAGCAGCAGCGGCAAGCATAGCGGTGCCTACCTGGTGTTCAATACCACAAATCAGGCCACCGTCCAGGTGCGCGTCGGTATCTCGTTCGTCAGTGTTGCCAACGCGCAGTTGAACCTTGCCACGGAGAACCCGAACTGGAATTTTGATGCTGTCCATGCTCAGACCAGAGCCGCCTGGGAGACGCAGCTGAGCCAGATTCAAATCAGTGGCGGCACGCCAGCCGAGCACACTATCTTCTATACCGCCCTTTATCACGCGCTCATCCATCCCAATATATTTAGCGATGTCAATGGGCAATACACCGGCTTTGATGGACAGGTACATGTCGCGCAGGGCTATACCCAGTACGAGAATTTCCCCGGCTGGGATATGTACCGCTCGCTGATTGGTCTGATGGCTCTTCTGGAGCCGCGAGCGACCAGCGACATGATGCAGTCCCTGGTAATGGATGCGGAGCAGGGCGGCGGTGGCCTGCCGCGCTGGGAAGTTGCCAACGACAATTCTGGCGGCATGATTGGTGACTCGATGGATGCTGTGATCTCGACCGCCTACGCCTTCGGTGCCAGAAACTTCGATACGCAGGCCGCGCTGCAAGCCATGATCGCGGGCGCGACGCGACCGGATATGTTGTCCGGCAAACACATCGTGCGTGAGAACCTGAGCGAATATCTCTCCTCCGGCTATGTCTCCACCGACGCGGCGGGTTCGGCCTCGATCACCCTCGAATACGCGGTAGACGATTTCGCCATTGCGCAATTCGCTCACGCGCTCGGCCAGACCTCAACCTATCAGGCGTTCCTGGCCCGTGGGCAGAACTGGCAAAATGTCTTCAACCCCGCCAGTGGCTACATGCAGCCGCGCAATCCCGACGGCTCGTTTAGCGCGAATTTCAGCCCGACCAGCGCGAATGGTTTCGTCGAGGGAGATAGCGCGCAATACACCTGGATGGTGCCGCAAAACCTGCCCGGCCTTTTCCAGGCCATGGGGGGCAATGCCATCGCCA
>DASTKE010000825.1:0-8354 GCA_035716105.1 Ktedonobacteraceae bacterium
GTCGGCTTTTGAGAAATTGTGCAGGCGTCCGCCTGAGCCAATCTTCTTAAACTGGTCGAGGGGGCGTTTGTGGCTCAGCCCATAGTGTGCCAGCGTCTCTTGCAGGAAACGGCGGTCTTCGCCGGTCATCTCCTGCACCACTGCATCGTTGCCTGGCTGGTTGGCTTCTCCGCCGAGGTAGATGGTGCCGGCGTACATCGAGTCGCCCAGGCCCTCGGCGGCATCGCCGCAGATAATCATAGTGCCGCGCTGCATCATAAAGCCGGTCATGTAGCCGGTATCGCCGCCAACGACGATGAGGCCCCCTTTCTGAGAGATGCCCGTGCGAGCGCCCGCGTGTCCTTTGACAACGACGGTGCCGCCTCGGATGGAGGCTCCGGTGCTGCTGGCCGAATTCTTCTCGACGACGATTTCTCCCGACATCATGCATTCGCCGACCGACCAGCCGACGTTGCCGTTTACATGGAACGTCGCGCCATCGTTCATGCCGCCGCAGTAATAGCCAGCGGTTCCCTCGATGACGATCTTGACGGGGTAGAAGATGGCGACGCCCAGGTTATGCCGCGCTTCGGGATGCAGCAGGCGTATCTCGCTCTCTCCCTCCGCCGCCAGTTTTCTGATGGAGGTGGTGATCTCGCGTGTGGTCAGGTTTGCGCAATCCAGGGTGACAGGCATACACTTACTCTCCTCTAGACAAGCGATACTGATGGTTCGGCTCTCCTGGCGCCCTGCTCGCTCCTGGTGCTCTCTACCCGGCTTTCCTGCTCGAGGTGCCAGGTGCGTACCTCACGTGCGCCAGCCTCACGGGTCTCTAATTCAAAGGGGAAGGCTTTGCGCAGAGCGGCTTCTTCCGAGGCCAGGGCCACGAACTCGTCGGTTTCGGTGACGATCAGCGGTTTGGTGGCGAATTGGTCGCGTGCGAAGCCGATGCTGTCGCCGGTGGCAACCAGGTAGGTGAAGGTGCCATCGAGGACTGTGATGGTGCTCTTGACCGCCTCTTGCAGCGTGGCCCCCTGCTCCATCATGTCGGCGATGTAGACGGCGATGACCTCGGAGTCGTTTTCCGTATTGAAGTGGTGGCCTTTCATCTCTAAACGGCGGCGGAGTTTGTGATAGTTGGTGATGTGTCCATTATGCACGACCGCGATATCGGAGAAGGGGCGCGCCCAGAAGGGGTGGGAATGGCTGATGTCGACGCGGCTCTCGGTCGCCAGGCGTGTGTGGGAAATGCCATGCGTGCCACGGAAAGAGGAGATATTGTGTGTGGCGTCAAGCGCTCCGGCGGTACCCATCTGTTTGATGATTTCGAGGTGCTGGCCCATGCTGAATACTTCCACGCCATGCCCACTGGCCTCGATAGCGGCAGTCAACTCTTCAAGCGCGCCATCGTAGTCCATCAGCAGGCGCACATATTGTCCCACGCGGCTGCTCTCGCGCACCTTGCCAAAATCCTGCGCCGTTTCGACTACCAGCGTTTTCCAGTCGACAGTTTCTTCTACTGCCTCTTCCTCCACTTTGATACGCACGACGAGATTGCCTTTAGGAAGATTGCTGTACAATGCCAGCCCCGTGGAGTCGGGACCGCGGCGGTTCAGATCGGCAAGCATTTTGATGAGCAGCTCGCCAAGTGGCCCTGCTTGCTGTTTGAAGAGAATACCGGCGATGCCACACATAGGTGAAGACCTCCCTGGTTGTTGAGAACTCGTTGTGTCCTGAAACCCTAAATGTACTATAGTGGAAAAACTGCACATATTCAAGGGGTATTCTGCCCAAATATGTGCAAAAATGCATAGACAGTCTGCCTATCTCATTAATATCTCTGGCCCATCAATAGGTAAATTTTGCTATCAAGCGGCATTACAATATTCAAAGCTGTTGATGTAGTGT
Organism: Ktedonobacteraceae bacterium; assembly: GCA_035716105.1. GTDB lineage: Bacteria > Chloroflexota > Ktedonobacteria > Ktedonobacterales > Ktedonobacteraceae > CADDYT01. The sequence continues at coordinate 1,888 of DASTKE010000825.1, forward strand.
ATACTTTCTTCTGGTTACTTTGAACTGCTCGCGGTTTCCCTACATGGACAAAAAGCAACTCACTATGGTGCTGGCCCTGTATAGAATTTGGGGCGAGGGGAAGGAAACATATTTATGGCTACTGTCGATTGGTCAAGGCAGCAAGCTGCTCCTTCGGATGAGGCGTCATCGAGAGATACACTGGTCTCGGAGGAGTACGTTGTGAGAGCGATGCCGCCCATCCTCGGCACGTTCGATATGACATCCACGTACCTGCTGGTCGTTTTCTTTATTACGAACGCCACAACCGCCGTTTCTGGTGGAGCTTCGGCCTTCACGTATCTCGTACTCGGTGGCATTACCTTTTTTATCCCCTGCGTCATTGCTACTGCTCAGCTAGGCGTCATGTTCCCCCACGAGGGATCGCTATATAACTGGACACATAAGGCGCTGGGTGGATACTGGAGCTTTTTCGTGGCCTTCTGCGCCTGGTTCCCCGGCGTGCTGGTGATGATTAGCGCCGGAGATGTGATTGTGGCCTTCATTCAGGGTCTCAACAGCAACTGGCTCGCAGAACCCTGGCAGCAGGGTGTGGTGATTTGTCTGTCCATCGTCTTTTACGGCGTCCTGGCGGTGCAGCGTTTTCGAACTTTCCAGTATGTTGTGAACGTAGCAGCCTGCCTCACGTTCACGGGCGTCGCCATCATCGGTATAGCTGGCGTGGTCTGGCTGCTCAAGGGACATCCCTCGGCCACCAGTTTCAATCATTTCACCGATTGGAACATTCAGTGGTCTGGCTCGACAGCGAACCTGAGCCTGTTCGGCCTCATCACCCTGGCCTACCTGGGCATGGAGGCTCCATTGAATATGGGCGGGGAAATACGCGAGCGGAAAGCGATTACCCGTCACCTGCTCTATGGTACCGTTCTGGTGTTTATTGGCTACTTTATTGCCGCGTTCTCAACGCTCGTCGTGCTGGGGCCGTCCAATGGAGCAACGCCTTTCGCGCTGGTCACGACGGTGTATACCTCGCTGGGCAACTTCGCGGGCGGTATCTTTGCTGTCTGCATTATGAGTTTCTTTGTTGTGACAGGCGCGGTTTACAACTCCACCTACGCCCGTCTACTGCTGGTGGCTGGCATCGATCAGCGCCTGCCCGCCAGTGTAGGCAAACTGAATAAAAACCGGGTGCCTTCGAACGCGATCATCTTCCAGACCGTGGTCGCGATCGGGCTGACCATTCTCGTCTTCTTTGTGGTGCCACTGGCGGCACAGGTTGGCTCGGCGGCGAACCTCTCGACCGAGGTGTACAACGTCATGCTTGCTTCCTCAACCCTGGTCTGGGCCATTTCCACGGCCTTCCTGTTCATCAATATTGTGCGTTTCTACCAGCGCGATCCACAAGCATTCCGCAAGCAGCTCATCTTCCCAATGTCGGTGCTCTGGATCAGCATCATACTTGGCTCTGTCTCCTGTGTGCTGGCTATTGTAGGAACACTGTTCTTCTCCTGGATACCCACGCTGATCAGCAACTCGCAATGGTGGTACATCATAGGTGGCCTGACAGCCGTCTGCCTGGTCGTTGCCGCCATCGGCAGTATGGTCGCCAGCAGCGAAGCAAGCTGGCAAGGACTGAGTAAGTAAGACAGATATATGAGAGCAGGCAGATATCATATGTTCTGCCCGCTCTCCTGCCTCTTTCCTAAAAAGCGGCTGGCATATGCCAAAAACATGTGCCAGCCGATGCTTATATGGTTACATTATTTGCCTCTTTAAACTCAACTAAAAAGCAACTCAGCAATATCATTTTTTGAAATTTTTCGTCTATCTGATGGCGAAATTCCTTCAAAAACCTTGAGAAAAACGCCCTGTCTATGCTATACTTGGATGCATGAGAGCTTCTCTCTTATTGCTCAGAACGTATTTGCAGCTAATGGATCAGTTGTAGAGGGCAGGATGTGCAATCAATGGTAGCCTTTCCCGCCGTGCTGCTTGCACCTGGAATGTGCTGCTGAATATTTCGTCTGGTTTTTCTCTACGAGAAGCTTCTGTACTCTCCATGCAGGAGTGTTCTACCGTTCTATTGCATCATGCCCCTCTTCACCTTTTCCCACGTAAGCGAAAGTGTAGCGCCATTTTCGGGTAATCCGTAAGGCTTGTTAAGAGCGTAATACGTAGTTAGGTGGCTGTTGCCTCATCGAACCCTCGATAGTTGTTTCTGTAGTGGAACCTCTGTATGTGCAGTTGCTTGCAACTGCGGTAACACTCAGTTTGGTTTCTTAGCGGACCACGAGCGCCCATCGCTCGAGGAGGAACATTATGGCGACGAGATCCCAGGTGAAGGACATTCACATCATCTGGATGACCGCTGGGTTGAGTTGTGACGGGGATACCATATCAATCACCGCGGCTATGCAACCCAGCATCGAGGATGTCTTGCTCGGAGCTATCCCAGGGCTTCCCAGGGTTCATCTCCACAACCCTGTGCTTGCTTTTGAGGTTGGCGACAACTTTATGGAGTGGTGGTATAAAGCAGAGCGGGGTGAACTCGACCCCTTTGTGCTCGTAATGGAAGGCTCCATCCCCAACGAAAAGATCAAGAGCCAGGGCTACTGGGCTGCTATGGGTACTGACTCGGCAACTGGCCAACCAATTACGACCAACGAGTGGATCGACCGTCTCGCTCCAAAGGCCCTGGCGGTGGTAGCTGCCGGTACCTGCGCTACCTATGGCGGCATTCACGCTATGCAAGGTAATCCCACCGGCGCTATGGGGCTTGCTGACTATCTTGGTTGGAAATGGAAATCCCACGCGGGCATCCCAATTATCAACGTTCCTGGGTGTCCGGTGCAGCCAGACAACTTCATGGAGACGCTTCTCTACCTGGTCTACCAGGCGGCAGGATTGGCTCCCATGATTCCTCTGGATGAAGAACTGAGGCCGACCTGGCTCTTTGGCAAGACCGTCCACGAAGGCTGCGACCGTGGTAGCTACTACGAGCAGGCCGATTTCGCTACAGAGTACGGGTCGCCGAAATGCCTTGTGAAGTTGGGTTGCTGGGGGCCGGTGGTCAATTGCAACGTCCCCAAGCGAGGTTGGATGGCCGGAATCGGCGGGTGTCCCAATGTCGGAGGCATCTGCATCGGTTGTACGATGCCCGGCTTCCCCGACAAATTTCAGCCATTTATGGATGAGCCGACGGGCGCGAAAGTGTCGACGAATGCCATTACTCTCTACGGCACCGTCATCAGAGCACTGCGCAGCATAACGAACCACACGGTCAACCAGGAGCCATCCTGGCGGCACAAGGGAAGGGAACTCACGACAGGCTACAACCCTGTATGGCGACAATAACTGGCTGATACCAACGTCCAACCATAGTAAGCAAGGAGACAGTATCATGGCGACGCAAGTGAGACGAGAGGGCAGCGAGCCTACACAGCAGCCACAACTCGTAGAGATGTCATGGGATCCGATCACACGTATAGTTGGCAGTCTGGGTATCTATACCAAGATCGACTTCCAGAATCGCAAAGTGGCAGAGTGCTTCAGCACTTCCTCCGTCTTTCGTGGCTACAGCATCTTCATGAAAGGCAAAGACCCCAGGGATTCGCACTTTATCACGAGCCGCATCTGCGGTATTTGCGGAGACAATCACGCCACCTGCTCGGTCTATACGCAGAATATGGCCTACGGGGTCAAGCCACCTGCGCTGGGCGAGTGGATTCTCAATCTGGGTGAGGCCGCGGAGTACATGTTCGACCACGACCTCTTTCAGGAGAACCTGGCCTGCGTTGACTTCTGCGAGCAGATGGTGAAAGAGACCAATCCGGGCGTGCTGGAGAAGGCAAATAAGACCGAGGCTCCCCACGCGGCAGAGCATGGATATCGCACCATCGGGGATATCATGCGGGCCTTCAACCCCTTCACCGGCGAAATGTATCTTGAGGCCCTCCAGGTGAGCCGGATAACCCGCGAGAAATTCTGTCTGATGGAGGGACGCCACGTCCATCCTTCGACCCTCTATCCAGGTGGGGTAGGAACGGTTGCCACCATCCAGGTCTTTACAGACTACCTGGTCCGCCTCATGAAGTACGTTGAATGGATGAAGAAGGTCGTTCCCCTGCACGATGACCTGTTCGACTTCTTTTACCAGGCGCTGCCCGGCTACGAGAAAGTGGGGCAACGGCGCATACTCCTCGGTTGCTGGGGTTCGTTCCAGGACCCCGATGTGTGCGACTACGATTATCGCACGATGGACAAGTGGGGCCGCGCTATGTATGTCACGCCGGGCGTTGTTGTGGATGGCAAGCTGGTAACAACGAGCCTGGTGGACATCAATCTCAACATTCGCATCCTGCTGGGGAGTTCCTATTACCAGGATTGGGAGGACCAGCGGACATACGTCGATCGCGATCCACTTGGCAACCCCGTCGACAAACGCCATCCCTGGAATCAGACGACCCTCCCTCAACCACAGAAGCGCGACTTCAGCGGCAACTATAGCTGGGTCATGTCGCCGCGCTGGTATGATCAGCGCACAGGTGATTACCTCGCCCTCGATACTGGCGGCGGTGCCTTAGCTCGCATGTGGACAACGGCCCTGGCCGGGCTGGTACATATACCCGGCTTGATCGAGTCCACCGGAAACAGTGTCAAGATCTCGCTGCCCAAGACCATGAACAGGCCGGCAGTGGATTTCGAGTGGAAAGTTCCCCAGTGGAGCAATGCTATCGAGCGTGACCGTGCGCGAACATACTTCCAGGCTTACTCTGCGGCCTGCGCGCTCTACTTCATGGAGAAATCCCTGGAGGAGATACGGGCCGGTCACACCAAGACGTGGAGTGATTTCACCGTGCCAAAGGAGGCCATCGGCTGCGGCTTCCACGAGGCTGTACGCGGCGTACTTTCCCATCACATGGTGATCGAGAACGGGAAAATCGCCAACTACCATCCCTATCCACCGACGCCCTGGAATGCCAGCGTCCGAGACATCTATGGCACGCCCGGCCCCTACGAAGATTCCGTGCAGAACACCCCCATCTTCGAGGAGAACGGCCCGGAAAACTTCAAAGGCATCGACATCATGCGAGCGGTGCGCAGCTTTGACCCCTGTCTCCCATGTGGTGTCCATATGTACCTGGGCGAGGGAAAAGAGCTCAACCTGGTCCACTCGCCGACATTTGGTATCCAGTAGCATTATCACCATCGGGGTTAGGCAGGAGAGGCGGCATTGCTTCCTCTCCTGAGTGAGATTCACAAGATGAAACGTTGTTGATGAAGTCGGCCAGCCCCAGTTTGTGGGAAACAGGAGATTGTACAATGCAACATGACATCGAGGAACGCCGCCGGACGGAGCGTATAGAGACACTCATCCAGGAAGTTTCGTCATTCCCTGACCCACATGCCCGTGCCACAACCCAGGAACTCATTCAGGCGCTCCTGGATATGTATGGCGAGGGGCTGGCCCGTATGCTCGAACTTACCGCCGAGACTGAAGCATCAGGATTGACCTTGATCGAGGCGCTAGCCGGCGACGATCTGGTTAGCTCGCTATTTTTGCTTCACGGACTGCACCCGGTTGATATCGAAACACGCATTGCCCGTGCGCTCGTTGATGTTCGTCCCTACCTCAAATCGCATGGTGGTAATGTCGAATTACTACGAGTCCAGGACGGCATCGCCTATCTGCGTCTTGAAGGGAGTTGTCATGGCTGTCCCTCCTCAACCATCACGCTCAAACTGGCAATCGAGGAGGCCGTATACAAGGCCGCTCCTGATCTGGATGGACTCCAGGTGGAGGGTGTCACCGAACCACCGCCCCGTGCCGCGATACCGGTGAAGTTCGTTCCTCCGAAGCGCAAGGAGCGCACGCGCTCAACAGAGCAGGCCAGTCGCTGAAATGGAGGGTGGGAGGGTGAAAGTGGCCCGGACGGTTCCGACTAGATGAGGTGAGCAGCTATGTCAGCATCGTATTTCCCCAACGATCATGATGATAATTCCGCAGCGCCCACGAGGTCGCTGCGCCAGTTTACGCGCAAACAAGAGCCAGCGGCTGCGCCACGGGAGCACTGCGAACTCTGTAGTGAAGTGATTCCGTCCGTTCACCGCCACCTGCTGGAACTCTCTAGCCGCACATTAACCTGTGTGTGTTATGCCTGCTCGCTGCTCTTCAGCAACCGGGGGGCAGGAGCGAGCAAGTACCGGCTCATACCCGATCGCTACCTGGCATTGACGGATTCGCAGATCACGGATGAGCAATGGGAAAGCCTGATGATACCGGTCAATATGGCCTTCATCTTTCGCAGTACAGGAGAGAAACCTGTCATGGCCTTCTATCCCAGTCCAGCAGGAGCAATGGAATCCCTGCTCGATCTGGAAGGATGGCAGGAACTCGTTCGCGATACTCCCATGCTCAATGAAATGGAACCCGACGTTGAGGCGCTGCTCGTCAACCGCTTGAAGAACACACGCGAGTACTACATCGT
>DASTKE010000826.1:0-2179 GCA_035716105.1 Ktedonobacteraceae bacterium
GAAGCCTTCCAGGTGCGAAGTCTCACCCACTACCGAGATGCCGCCCGTAATCAGCATCGCACGCAAGCCAGCCTGGGCCATCGGCGTCGGTGCAATGACGAGTGCGCGTATCATGCCTGCTCCAACGTTCGCACCATTATGTTGATCGTTGTTAGTGTGCCGCCGCGTATCAGACGCAACTCTACGATGTCAGCAGGCTCTTTGCGTGCCAGAACATCAAGCAACGCAGCCACATCGTCCAGTGCTTTGTCATCCACCGCTACTATGATATCACCAATCAGCAGACTTTCCTCACCCTGCTTCGGAGCAATTACCATCAATCCGACTTTTGGGCTATCTTGCGGGAGCGTATGGGCTGGCAATTCTATGGGTTCTGCCTCTATGCCCAGCGTGACCTGTCGTTTCGGTAAGCCTGCAATCCAGGCGCTGACCACGTTGCTTGGAATGGAGACCGCCAGGTCGCCGCCAAAGATCATGGCGTTAATGCCGATGAATTCGCCGTCCGCGTTGAGCAGAGGGCCACCTGAATTGCCGGGCGCGATGGCGACATCGGACTGAATGTATTGCAGCGTTTCATCACTGCCGCGCATCTTCACCTCGCTGATTTTGCCGAAGACGCCGGCTGTGACCACGCCGCGCTGCCCCCAGGGATGACCGATAGCAAAGACAAGTTCTCCTACGCGCAGCCTCGCCGAATCGCCTGCTGGAATAGCCTTCAAATCGCTGGCCGCGATCTTCAGCAGCGCCAGATCGAACGTTGGATTGTGCTCGATGACTTTTGCCTCGAAGCTGCGTCCATCAGTGAGCAGCACCTGAATGGCGTTTCCATTGCCAGCCACCACGTGATGATTGGTGATGACATAGCCATCGGCGCGCCAGATGATGCCGGTTCCGGCTCCGCGATCCCCGCGCCGTACCTGTACAATCCCCGGCTGCACCTCTTCCACTAGCCCTATCAATGCTGGCGAAAGCGCGTCTGCCAGTGGAAACGATTGGGTGGGCGAGATGCCGGAGGAAATGGTTTCCTGTGTCATAGTTCTATGTCCTGTTTTATGTTAACTGCGCTGTCCCACAGTCACCTGTAATGTTGTGAGCGTGTTGCCGCGAATGACATCCACGGGAATAACTTTGCCCACGCGGTTGCTGCCGAGCAGCGCTTGAAGGTCTTCGGAGTCGGTGATGGTATGACCGTCGAGTCCGACCAGGATATCGCCCAGCATGATGCCGCCACGCTGAGCCGGGCTGTTATCATCGACTTTAACGATCAGCAGGCCATGCTCCTGCGTGCGACCCGCTCGCTGGAACGCTGGCAACTGCACGATCTGGCTGCTGATGCCCAGGTAGCCGCGCTTGACATACCCCTGCTGCGACAGCGTTTCGCCGATGTTCCAGGCGATGGCGTTGGGAATTGCCAGCGCGACGCCGTTGAACAGGCCCGTCGTTAACACGCCCAGCACGTTGCCGTCTGCATCGATGAGCGGCCCACCGGAGAAGCCTGGATAGGGCGTCGCGTCGGTGCGGATGTAGCGCTCAAGCATGGTGCCGCGCCCTGTGCGTAAGGGACCGCCAATGGCGCTGACAATACCAGAACTCGCCATCGGCCCCTCGCTGGATGAGCGACCGACCGCCAGGATAAGCTGTCCCACCCGTGCCGCGTCAGTCGCCTTTGCAGCGGGAGTCAGTCCTAGATTCGTCACGCGCAACACCGCGAGGTCGCTGGATGGGTCGCGCCCCACAAACTGCGCTGGCAGTTTGCGCTTATCGTGCGTCTCGATAGTGATATCTTCCTCGCGCTCGATCACGTGGTCGGCGGTCAGCACCATGTCCGTTGCGAAGACGATGCCGCTGGCTGGCTGCCGCTGCCGCCCATTCACCAGCACCAGCGCGGGTGCAACACGCTCCACGGCATCGGCCAACTGGTTTGATAATATCCTTAACAGGTTTGTCTCTGTAGCAGTCTGTTCCATAGTACCTTTCCTTCTTGTTGCTCACCTGTACTGAAGAGTCGACAGGTTTGTAGATACTATATGCCATGCATACGCCTTCCACATCAGTCATTTGGCTAGTTCCAACCCTGCATAAACGGTCAGGTTTTTGTCGGTGCAGATATGTGGTTGGAAATTGAGGAATGGCTTTCTTGTCTGGGAGACTATTGGCGCTTGTATCTTCGCCCGGTTTC
>DASTKE010000827.1:0-2107 GCA_035716105.1 Ktedonobacteraceae bacterium
GAGAACTGTGGCTTTGTCTAACATTGCTAGTACGCTCCTTGTTTGTTGGTTTTTGGTTACAAACGGAAGCGTATCACAGTTCTCTTTTCCTGTCACCAATTAGCACAAAGCGTATTGTATGTTTAGGCATAACTGCTCACCTGAGAAAAATCACCGCTGTTCATCTGCCACAGCTTGCCATAAAAAATGGGTCCAGACATGTCATTCTGAGCGCAGCGAAGAATGACATGCCAGAGGCTCTTTTCCATGGCAAGGCATTCAAGACATCACTGATCAAACACCCGCCTGAGGACTCTCAGGCGGAGTGTCTACCAGGAGCGGCACCTGCCTGTTTGCTCTTTCATTGTGGACTGAAGCCCTGGGAGATTGTGCGCTTCTCCCCACAGGAGTGGAGCGATGTGCAGGCAATCAATCAGTTGCGGCGCACTATCTTCGAACGGTTCCTAGCTTAGGTGTCGCTGTCACCGAGCACATGGGCTTTGAGCCAGGAGTTGCGGAACGCGCCGCGTGGGTCGAGCCGCTCCAGCAGGCGGACGAAGTCGGCATGGCGCGTGTAGAGCGGGGAGAGCGCCGCGGCGTCCGCCAGGAAGACCTTGCCCCAGTGCGGACGCGCCTGGAACGGGCGAAGCGCCTCCTCGATCAGGGCGACCACCTGCCGGACCGCCTCTGGCTCGCGCTTCCAGGTGAAGTGGATGGCGACGGAGTCTTGCTCGTAGGCCATGCTCATCCACAACCGATCGGCGGCTACCCGGCGAAACTCGCTCACCAGCAGGATGGGTTGGATTTTGTCTGCCAGGGCGTGCATTGCTTCGATGGCCGTCAGGGCATGTCGGCGCGGCAAGAGATACTCCGACTGGATTTCCTGGCCGCTGCTGGGCGTGAAGCCCATGCGGAAATGCGGTAAGCGCTCGGACCACAGGCCGGGTCGGCCCAACTGCGGTGTACAGGGGGCCGCATCTAGTTCGACGATTGGGTGCCGGTCAACTGTGGCGGCAACCGCGCCGAAGAGGTCATCTCCAACCCGGTCGGCTTCATCCGTCCGGCTCTTGACCCAGACCTGCTCATTGGTCTGGCCCCAGCGCGTGAAGATGCTCACGCTGTACCCACAGGAGGTGATCTCCTCGAAGTGATCGGTGAGCGCCTTCCAGCTCAGACCTTCAAACACGCGCTGCTTGATCTGGTAGGCGGGCTGCACATCGAGCGTGAGGCGAGTGACGGCACCAAGAGCGCCCATGCCGACCACCAGGCCGTCGAAGTTGGGGTCGCCCCTGGATGCCTTGAGCATCTCCCCGCTGGACGTGACCATCTCCAGCCCGGCAACTGCTGTGGCCAGGTTGCCACAGGTGACGCCGGAGCCGTGCGTCGCCGTCGCCACAGCCCCGGCGACGCAGATGTGGGGAAGCGAGGCCAGGGTGTGCAAGGCCATCCCCTCGTCGTTCAACGTCTTGACCAACTGGCCGTACTTCATTCCTGCACTCAGGGAGACCGTGTGGGCTTGATGGTCGACGACCACATCAGCGGGCAGGTTCTCCAGCGAGATCAGCTCCGCGGAGTCGGCGATGGCGTTGAACGAGTGCCGCGAACCGAGCACATGCACATTGGTGGCCCTGGCGACGATCTGCTGCACCTGTTCCACCGTTGTTGGCCGGTGCAGCTTCTCGGCCCGGTACGTGTAGTTGCCGGCCCAGTTCCTTTCCGGCGTCTGCGTCTCAACCAATGGCTTCCTCTGTCTTTCTGCCCGGCCTCCAGCCTTGATGACGACGAGAACGGGCAGCTCTGATGAACCAACAACTGCTCACCCCTTCAAGGAGCGTGTGATGCAGTGTTTCCACGGAGCACAGGCTTTCCTATTGATAGGAGCCTCTGCCACATCCTCTGCATGTCCCACTGGACTCATCATAGCATCACCGGACTTGTTCAGACAAGATCAGCGTATGAGTCGGCAAACCTCCATTGATAAAAGAAGATAGGTCTCATGCTCACTGCTAATCTCTTGCGTTTCTTGCCGGAATACGCTACACTAAAGCCGTTCTATTTGGAACTGCATATTTCCACTCTGGCACGAAAGAATCAGAAGAGTGATGTACCAGCCGCTGTGTTGGTGGGC
>DASTKE010000828.1:0-3268 GCA_035716105.1 Ktedonobacteraceae bacterium
AGCACCAGGCATCGCCCCTACGAAGTAACCCCTACGACATCTGGTTTCCCGGAAGGATGGAGAGCCACAGATTTCCGCGACTTGTCAGTAAGAAACAACAGTGCTATTTTATCATACAAACACAACACCGGGGATAGGGACAAAAAAGGAGTTTCTATTACATATGAAGATATCCAGACGTACAAAGCTTGTGCTCACCTCCATCGCGGCTCCGCTGTTATTTATCGCGGCGTTTATCGTCGTGATTGCTCTCTATAACAATTTTCACCAGCCGACCGAGATAGCGATAACCGGCACGGGCTTTACACCGCAAAGTATTGAGATTACCGAGGGAGAGACGCTGCGCTTCGTGAACCAGTCATCCACGCTGACACAGGTGCTCTGCGTGGGTACGAAGCAACATTGTGACGCCTCCTCTCCGCTGCCACAGGGACTCAAAAGCCCGGTGCGCATTGCGCCCGATCAGGCCGAAAATGTGCTCTTCGATTCTTTTGGCACCTTTACTATTATTGACACAGCGCTACCAGGCAAAAATTTGACGGTTACGGTAGACGCGGCTGATTAATATGAAAAGGATACGTCATGCATTTTGATATTTTTACGCTTTTCCCAGGTATGTTCGAGGGGCCATTTACGGAAAGCATCCTCAAACGGGCGCGGGAGCGCGGCTTGCTCAGCATCGACCTGCACAATATTCGTGACGCTACCAGCGATAAGCATCATATCGTCGACGACTATCCCTATGGTGGCGGCGCGGGTATGGTGATGAAGCCGGAACCAATCTTCACCGCCGTCGAATCCGTCTACCAGGGTGGGCCGATCATCCTGTTGACGCCGCAGGGGCGACCTTTCAAGCAGGAGATTGCACGCGCCCTCGCCCTGGAGCCGCGCATCACGCTGATCTGCGGTCACTATGAAGGCTTCGATGAGCGCGTGCGCCAGCATCTCGCGACCGAGGAGCTTTCCATCGGCGATTACGTGCTGACGGGCGGTGAGCTGGCGGCGATGGTGGTGGTGGACGCCGTGAGCCGCCTCATCCCCGGCGTGCTTGCCAGCGACTCGACAGAGGAGGAGTCGCACAGCCGCGCCATGCTGGAATACCCGCAGTACACGCGCCCACCCGAATTTCGCGGCTGGCGTGTCCCTGATATCCTGCTCTCCGGACACCACGAACAGGTTGCCCGCTGGCGGCGCAAAGAGTCGCTGCGCCGCACGCGCCAGCGCCGCCCCGACCTCTTCGCCCAACTGGACTTGAGCAGCAAACTGGACAAGAAGCTATTGCAGGAAGTGGAGGAGGAGGAAGAGGAGGGTACAGGGGAATAACTGATAGGTGTGAACCGAAAGGCCACCCGCAAGGGGATGGCCCTACTCGAGAAGTCCGCCATGCGGCTCTACGAGCCGCGTCGTCTCGAGTAGGGCCATCCCCTTGCCGGTGGCCTGCAAGCCGTATGCCCCTTTCCGTTAACGCCTATGGGGGATGGCCCTACTATACACGCGCAACGATTCACGAAGCCGTCGTATAGTAGGGCCATCCCCTTGCCGGTGGCCTTTCGGTTAATGTCTACAAGAGAATAACTTACCCCTGATCTGCTTCATCCTCGTCTTCATCTTCTTCAACGGAGAACGAGTAGCTCTGGCTCTGACCCTGTGAGGGGCGACCGGAGGCCGCCTGTTTCTTGAGGAAGTCCTCGCGAGCCTTCTCTTCAGCGATGATATCCGCGACTTCATCGGCCATCGAGCGGCCTCCTTCCAGGCTGCTGTGGCCATTGCCGTTGCCGTTGCCATTCTCGTACACCTCGCGGCCACGACCGCCGGATTCGGAGCGGCCAATGATGCCCTGATCTTCCAGCAAATCGATCAGGCGAGCGGCGCGGGAGTAGCCGATGCGCAAGCGGCGCTGCAAGAGCGAGATGGAGGCGCGTCCGTATTCACGCACCACCTCTTCCGCCTTCTCAAGCAGGTCATCCTCCAACTCGAAATCGTCGGAGACGTGCTCTTGAATCTCCCAGCCCGGTTCCACCGTCGGCTGCTCGGCGATAGTCGGCCCGGCGAGATGTTTTTGCGCCTGCTCGCGCCAGTAGAGTACCAGTCGCTCGGCCTCCTCGTCGGCCAGAAACGAGCCCTGGATGCGCTCTGGTCTGCCCGCGTCCGCCGGGAGGTAGAGCATATCGCCACGTCCAAGCAGGCGTTCCGCTCCGCCCATGTCGATGATGGTGCGCGAGTCGACGGCGGAACTGACCATGAAGGAGATACGGGTCGGGATGTTGGCCTTAATCAAACCCGTGATGACATCGACGGATGGGCGCTGTGTCGCGATCACCAGGTGGATGCCGGTTGCACGCGCCAACTGTGCCAGGCGGCAGATCATGCCCTCGACCTCTTCGGGAGCCACCATCATCAGGTCGGCCAACTCGTCAATGATAATTACGATGGCAGGCAGGTTCTTCAGTGAGCTATCGCCCTTCGCGAGCCGTTCGGCGCGCAGCTTGCGGTAGCCATCCAGGTTGCGCACTCCCAACTGTGAGAAGAGGCGATAGCGCCGCTCCATCTCGGTAATCCCGTTCTTGAGCAGCGGCACGACCTTCTCCACCTCCGTCACCACCGGAGAGAGTAAGTGAGGGATGCCGTTGTACATGCTCAACTCCACCATCTTCGGATCGACCATCAGCAGACGCACATCGTCGGGCGTGGCCTGCGTGACAATGCTGGCAATGATCGTATTGATGGCTACGGATTTACCCGCGCCGGTTGCGCCCGCGATGAGCAGGTGGGGCATCCGGGCGAGGTCGCCGACGCGCACGGCACCGGCCACGTCCTTGCCCAGCGCCATCGCCAGTTTAGATTTGTTCCTGGCCGTCTGGTACTCTTTGCTTTCCAGAACTTCGCGCAGCGTGACGAGGCGGCTGTTCTTGTTGGGAATCTCGACGCCAACATAGGGGCGACCGGGGACGGGTGCCTCCATACGAATGCTCTTGGCTTCGAGCACCAGCGCGAGATCGTTCTGCAAGGCCATGATGCGGCTGACTCGCGTGCGCGTCTCGTAGACGATAGCGCCAGCGGCATCGCGCACGGGAGCAAGTCGTCCCTGCGCGTCCTGCTTCATCTCCGGCTTGCCGGTGGGACGGATGCCAAAGCGAATGACGGTCGGGCCGATGCTGATATCTTCCGGTCTGACCTCGGCATCCACACGGAAGCTGCGCAGCGTGTCCTGAATGACTTTTGCCAGCGACGCAGTGTCATCGCCAAACATCTGGAGCTTGACATCATC
>DASTKE010000829.1:0-2540 GCA_035716105.1 Ktedonobacteraceae bacterium
AGTCCGCGTGAAGAAGTCGGCTGGCTATGCATTGGATTATGTACGATGTACAGCTTACACACACTGGTCTTCATGATCTGCTGGATTTCTTTTGCCTGGAGCAAAACAGCCCTGTCCCCATCGACAAAGAGCAACATGCCATCGCACCTCAGTTCATGGACGAGCACGTTTACGCTCTGCACCACATCACAGGTGAAGACCTCAAATCGCTCAACCGGAACGGAATGCAGGGACGCCTTGTGTTTTGTCACCTCAAGAAAGTCTTTTGATTGTTGGATATGTTCCAGGCGAGCACCCTTTGCCCTGCGTTCCTCTGGAACATGGATCAGCGCCAGGGAAACGAGTTCAGCCTGATAACTCTTTGCCAGCAGAACAGCATGTTCGATCGCTTCCACACTGACTCCGTGCGTGAATGGAAGCAGTAAACGAGTGGTCTCCATCATACCCTCCATACCGAGATCCGCAGTAATATGTATCCAGCGAAATACCGTGATATATACTTCTCCTGTTGCCTCTAGTGTAGCGCGAGATAGGTCAAGAGGCGCTCAGAAGAAAAAGCGGATAGCTCAGGATTTGCTCAGGAAGATGTGGAGATAGCTCAAGATGCGCCGGAGATTGTCGAGCGAACAAAACGCTCAGTCATCGTCTGCGTTAAAGCGGTAGCCAACGCCGGAGACGGTGAGGATAAAGCGCGGATGTGCGGGATCGGGTTCGATCTTTCTGCGCAACTGGCCGATATAGACATGCAGGTAATGAGCCTCCGCGCCATAACCGGTTCCCCAAACCTGTGACAGCAGCATCTGGCGGGTCATGATCTTGCCATTGTTCTTAATCAGTGCCTTGAGCAGATCATACTCGGTCGGCGTTAATTTGACATCCTGGCCGTTTACCTGCACGAGCCGCTGGGCGAAATCAACTTTTAAAGGCCCGGCCACGAACACCGGTTCCGTTCCGGCCTGCGTCTGGGCCGTATGACGCAAGGCGACCCGGATACGCGCCAGCACCTCGTTGATGCTAAAGGGCTTGGACACATAATCGTCGGCTCCCAGGTCAAGAGCTAACACTTTATCGCGCTCCGTGTCCTTCACGGAAAGCACAATGATGGGTAGATTGGATTCTGCTCGCACCCGCTTGCAGACTTCTAAGCCGCTGATGCCCGGCAACCCCAGGTCGAGCAGCATCAGATCAGGACGATAATGGGCAACCCCTTCCAGAGCTTCTTCACCGCTATTCGCCGTGAACACTTCGTAGCCGTGCGCCGTCAGGCTGCGCTGCAATGCACGAACGATCTCTATCTCGTCATCAACAACCAGAATACGCGCTCCGCTCTTACTCATATCTTAACCGTCCTCTCAACAGGTGTTACTGGTAGTGTGAAACAGAAGAGAGCGCCTCCACCTTCTCTGTTTTCGGCCCAGATACGTCCACCGTGCGCCTCAATCAGTCCTTTGCACACCGCCAAACCCAGGCCAGAACCCACGACACGGGTTTCGGCCTCTTTCGCCCGCACACGATAGAATTTATCAAAGATGCGCTCGATCTCACGGGGTGGAATGCCCGGCCCGCGATCCGCGACACAAATCACCACCTGCGCACCATCCACCTTTGCGCTCACCTCAATCGGTGAACCGGCAGGTGTGTAACGCACGGCATTTTCGATCAGATTGGTCAGTACCTGATCTATTTGCAGGTAATCCAGTTCCACCGGTGGTAAATCGTCGGGAAGAAATGTTTCCACGCTTCGTCCTTGCAGGAAAGGGGTCATGTGACCAAGCACGTCGTGAATCAATTCATCGACCGGATACCATTCCTTTTCGGGCTTCAGTGCTCCCGCCTCGATGCGCGACATATCCAGCAGGTTCTCGACCAGGCGATTGAGCCGATCTGCCTGCCGCTCTATCGAGAGCGTAAAGCTGCGCCGCGCCTCCTCGTCCCACTGGACATCATCTTGCAAGAGACTGCTGGCCGCCGCCTTGATCGAAGAGAGCGGCGTGCGCAGGTCATGCGAGACAGAAGAGAGCAGAGCGGCTCGCAGGGTATCCGTTCGCCGCAGCACTTCGACCTGCAAGCTTTCCTGTCGCAGCCGCGCACGCTCGATGATAGCAGCAGCCTGATCGATGAACGCCCAGAAGAAGGCCGTATGCGTATTGGAAAGGTCTCGCACAACACCCAGGCGACTTTCAACATCAAACAGGCGCGGATTATCCTCGATGAGCAGCCGCAGCACGCCAACCACCTTTTGTCCCATCACAAGCGGCACCAGTCGCAGATAGCGACGGCTCGTTTGCAGCGAGGAGGTGCTTCTGACAACAGCGCGTGGCGCGGCAGAGGGTGAGCTTTTCGATACCAGCGAGGCATCGTACAGATCGACTGTCTGCATATGCGCGATCACCCAGGCAGCAGTCACCTGCTCATCTTGCGAAAGTTGCGCTTCCTGCTCGCCAACGCTGCCCCGTACCTTCAATTTGTCATTCGCATCAGGCAACAGAATTGCGCAATCCCGCACTCCCCACGGGAAAAACACATCTAGCATAGTACGC
>DASTKE010000830.1:0-10872 GCA_035716105.1 Ktedonobacteraceae bacterium
AGACGAGCCGGCAAGCGGACAGTTGAGCAGGGAGGGGCTTTATGTAACGCTTGTATAACGCTCCATCGGTACCCTTAAGGGCAGAGTATGGCTTCCCACCCAGGCTCGCTGGCCCAAAGGAGAGGTAAAATGCCTTGCCCACCTTTGTCCGTGTCTTCCGAGCTGCTGAGGCAGTAGCATAGTTCTGAATAGAAGGGATATATGAGGCATGACGAGCAAACTACGGTTCGGAATTATTGGCTGGGGCGTGATTGGTCACATCCATGCGGAAGCCATCGCTACCTTGCCCGATGCGCAACTCGTTGCCGTCGTTGATACGGGCCTCAAGCCTACATAGGAACTGATGGTTTCGCTGCTTAAATGGGCTATCGCGGGACTCGTCACGCTCCCGCTCTGCTTCCTGCTCGGTAGCCTGATCCGCAAGATTCCGCTGGTCAACCGGGTAGTGTGAAAGATACTGTTGAGCGGGTATATGTGCAGGAAAAAGTCATCGGTGGTCATGGGGTCTTAGCACGGTAATCGGCCCAATCCCCCAGGAGTTCGACATTCGGCTCGAGATGGATGCCGCTTTGTGCCAGCACTTGCTGGTGAGCTTCGATCATCAGAGCTGCGATATCAGATGCCCTGGCTCCCCCCAGATTCACAATATAGTTCGCATGGCGCTTAGATATCTGAGCGTTGCCACGGGTCTTTCCTGGCAAGCCTGTTTGCTCAATGAGGGTACGGGCCGTTGTTCCCAGCGGGTCTTTAAAAATCGAGCCTGCATGTCGCTGACCGGGATCATCCTCTCTGCGCTCGTGGGTTTTGCGCTGAGCGAGCGCAAGCAGTGCTGCCGGGTCTCTTCGCTGGACGCGCAAAGCCAGTTTGACAACCAGTTCGGCGGGGTCTATCAGATGGCGTTCGGGCAGCACTAATTTCCCCTCGGTATCTATATAGGTGAGTCGCTGATTGCGGAACCGGCTATGGCGATAGCGCAAATCTAACTCATCGTGCTGGTAGCGGCGATCCACCAGCACCGGGAAAATCAGCGGCTCGCTGCTTTCGCGGTTACAATTGCGTGCGTCGAGAACCTCGATCCACTCCAGTGCCTGCCCTAGATTCTGGTTTCGGGTGCCGACATTACTAATAATGCCTGCACCCAGAGTGCCAGGAATGTTGAGGGCAAATTCCAGCCCACTCCATCCACGAGGGAGCAGGTCTCTAAGTAAAGGTTCCCAGCGCACCCCCGCTTCGGCAACGAGGAGGGCGCTCTTCTCCGTCTCGTCTTCCATATGATAGTGTTGCATCGCCAGGCTGGCAACGATGCCTCGCACCCCGGCGTCCGCATATAAGATGTTGGTACCCATTCCGACGACCAGCAGGGGCCAGTTGTGTTGCCCACAGAGACTCACCAGGTCGTGCAGTTCCTGGGGTTGTTCGATGGAGAGCCAGATATCTGCCGGACCTCCAACACCAAAGGAACTGTGGTTGGCAAGCGGCTCGTGAAGACGCACCCGCTCCTGAAAGTGGGGGTGTAGGGTGGTATAGGTAATGCTACTCTCAAAGGCCATACAATTATTCCTTTCACAGTCTCAGTCGACAGTTGTTCTGCTGGTAAGGTTAGAATGTGGGCCTCACAGCGAGATCACAAATGACAGTCTTCTTCACACATCACCGTCACAATGGCGAGCAAGTTCCACACGGTCTCCTACGAGTGGACCCGCTGCGACAGGCTGTTCCTGGTACCTTGCACCTGCCGCCGTTTGTGTCCAGCCAGCTCAGGCTGGGCGTGCAAATCTTCGGTATCACGCTCTCCGTGCCAGTTGAACTACTCATCGTAGGGACGCTGGGAGTCATCTTTGTGAGCTGGGCCGCGCTCTCCTTTGGGGGCAAGAGTAGGGATTTCTCGTGAGCATTTTGTGAGTCCAGAATGCTCACTCGTGATGCCTGTGTGATGAAGCAAGGCTACGCTATGAGCAGTAGCAATACTGAAGATTGTGCCGCTCTGCCTATCAGGTGTAGATCGGCGATCCTTCAGGTGTAGTTGATCGATCCAGATGCGGAAGAACTGATAGAGCAGGATAAGAGGAGAAACTCATGGAGGCCGTTGAGAAGCGAACGAGAGATGACAGTGCAGAGGAACAGCGTGCCTGGTATCGGCATCTGCTCGCACGCGCTGCCGGACTCACCCCGCTTCGCACTGCCATTGTCCATCCGGTTGACGAGAATGCCTTGCTGGGAGCTGTTGAAGCCGCTCAGGCACACCTGATCGTCTCGGTGCTGGTAGGGCCGCCAGCGCGTATTCGCGCAGTGGCGGAGGAAAAGGGGGTGGACCTTTCAGGGTACACGCTCCTTCCGACAGAACACAGCCAGGCCGCAGCCGAAACGGCGGTTGCCCTGGCACGTGCAGGCGAGGTAGAGGCCTTGATGAAAGGGAGTTTGCATACCGACGAACTGATGCGCGTCGTGGTCGCCCCTGGTTTTGGCTTGCACACCGGTCGCCGCATGAGTCACGTCTTTGTCCTCGATGTTCCGGCCTACCCGCGCCCTCTGTTCGTCACCGACGCCGCTCTTAATATCACACCTGACCTGGAAGCCAAGCGTGATATCGTACAAAACGCTATTGATCTTGCTCATGTGCTGGGGATAGAGATGCCCAGGGTCGCCATCCTCTCGGCTATTGAAACGGTGAACCCGAAGCTGCGCTCTACTGTGGATGCCGCGGCCCTTTCGAAAATGGCGGACCGGGGCCAGATCACCGGCGGTATCGTCGATGGTCCGCTGGCGCTTGATAATGCTGTGTCGCAGGAAGCGGCCAGCGCAAAAGGAATTACTTCGCCGGTTGCAGGGCAAGCCGACATTCTGGTTGTGCCGGATATAGAGGCGGGCAATCTCCTGGTGAAGCAGATGGAATACCTGGCTGGAGCGCAGCTCGTTGGGATTGTCCTGGGTGCGCGCGTGCCGATTGTCCTCACCAGCCGGGCAGACAGTCCCCTTGCCCATATGATCTCCTGCGCACTCGCCCTGCTCTTGACGAGGAGCAAACGAACGACCTGAATGTATACGAAAGGGGATAGAAGACAGTGAAAATAGGCATTCCCAGGGAAGTACAGGCCGGTGAAACGCGGGTCGCACTGATTCCCGGCCTGATTCCTATCCTCATAAAGGACAAACATGAAGTTCTGGTGGAAGCGGGGGCTGGAGTTGGTGCATTCTTCCCCGATACCCAGTATGCGCAGGCCGGGGCTTCTCTCGTCGAGGATGCTCTGGCCTTCTACGAGCAAGCTGATATCATTTTGAAGGTACAGCCACCGCAGATGCATCCCACCACGCATCTGTCTGAAGCCGAGATGGTGCGTGAGGGCTGCGCCTATATCGGATTTCTTTCCCCGTTTACGCGCCTGGATGTGATACAGACCTTTGCCAGGCGCAAGATTACCGCCTTCGCCATGGAATTCGTTCCACGCCTCACACGCGCCCAGAGTATGGATGCCCTCAGTTCCATGTCTACCGTAGCGGGTTATAAAGCCGTCTTACTGGCGACGGAACACCTGGGCAAAATGTTTCCCCTTTTGATGACTGCCGCGGGTACGATCACGCCTGTCACGGTGCTGGTGCTGGGGGCGGGCGTGGCAGGATTACAGGCTATTGCTACGGCAAAACGGCAGGGTGCCAGAGTGGAAGCCTTTGATGCTCGTCCTGCTGTGCGCGAACAGATACAGAGTCTGGGGGCAACCTTCATTGAGATGGAACTGCCCCGGAACGCGGAGACAGCAAGCGGCTATGCCACAGAGCAATCTGCCGAGTTTCTCAAGCGCGAGCAGGAAGTCATCCGCGCCCGCTTCCCCGGAGTGGATGTGGTTATCAGTACCGCTCAGGTCTTTGGGAAACGCGCCCCATTGCTCGTGACGTGCGAGATGGTCAAGTCCCTTCGCCCCGGATCGGTGATCGTTGATCTGGCCGCCGAGCAGGGCGGCAATTGCGAACTCACCCGGGCAGGTCAAACGATTCTCTACGAGGGCGTCACCATCGTTGGAGCAACGAATGTACCGGCCCTGCTTCCCATGACCGCCAGCCAGCTCTATGCCCACAATGTCGTCAACCTGTTCCGCTACCTCTATCCTGCAACAGGGCTTCAGCCCGAGAGCAGCGATGCACTGGTGAAAGGGACCTGTGTCACACGTAACGGGCAGATCGTGCATGAAATGCTCCAATCACTGGTAAGAGAAGAGGTATCTGGATGAATAATCCATTCTTCGAGTCACTCTACATCCTCGTTCTGGCGGGGTTTCTGGGGTACGAGGTTATCCGTAAGGTGCCGCCTTTGCTGCATACCCCCCTCATGTCTACCACCAACGCGATCTCCGGCATCTCTCTGGTTGGTTCGCTCGTCGCGGCAGGAAGCGGCCAGGGTCTGGTGAGTACCGTGCTTGGGACCATTGCCGTGACTGCTGCCACTATTAACGTCGTTGGTGGCTTCATGATTACCGATCGTATGCTCAAGATGTTTCGACGGAAGGAGAGGAAACCACAATGAGCGATACGCTCCTTGCCGCCGCGTACCTGGGGGCGGCCATTCTGTTCGTCCTGGGACTCAAGGCGCTCAATTCGCCGGAAACGGCCCGGCGCGGCATCCTGCTGGCCGAGATCGGCATGATGCTCGCGGTTGTGGGTACTCTCCTACGGCACGAGATCATCCAGTATCAATGGATTCTCGTCGGGCTTGCCGTTGGCTCAACCATCGGTGTCCTCATGGCGATCTTTATGCCAATGACGGCCATGCCTCAACGGATTGCCATCTCCCACTCCTTTGGAGCCCTGGCGGCTACCCTGGTGGGCGTTGTTGAATATTACGAACATGGCCTGACCATTGATCACGGCACGATGGCCGCGCTGGGATTTGAAGTCCTGTTCGGTTCGATTACCATCACCGGCAGTCTGATGGCCTTTAGCAAGTTGCAGGGACTGGTGAGGAGCGCTCCTATTACGTATCGCTTCCAGAACATCTCGAACATGCTCATCTTTTTTGCTACTCTGGTTGTCTTTGCCTTTCTCATTATCCGGCCTGCTACCGGCGGATTGTTCTATGGCATGGTGGCGGTGGGACTGCTACTCGGTATTCTGATCGTGCTGCCGATCGGGGGAGCCGATATGCCGGTGGTCCTGTCGTTGCTCAACTCCTATGCCGGCCTGGCTTCTGCCGCCACGGGGCTGGTTATCTCTAATAACGTGCTGCTGATCGCGGGCGCGCTGGATGGAACCTCTGGCTTCTTTCTCTCGATGATGATGAGCCGGGCGATGAATCGCTCCTTCACCAATGTGCTTTTCGGGGCCGTGGGAGCGGTAAAACCGGGAGTCCATGCGCAGGAAGAAGAGAGAACGGTCACGCGCTACACGCCGGAAGATGCCGCCTATGTCCTGGAGAATGCGCAGTCCGTGATTATCGTTCCTGGCTACGGCATGGCAGTAGCGCAGGCCCAGCACGCCGTCCAGGAACTGGCCGAGCTTTTGATGGAGAGGGGCGAAAGCGTTCGTTATGCCATCCATCCTGTGGCCGGACGTATGCCCGGCCACAGGAACGTTCTGCTGGCGGAAGCCAACGTGCCGTATGATTTGCTCTACGAGCCGGAACAGATCAATGATGATTTTCAGAGTACCGATGTGGCCCTGGTCATCGGTGCCAACGATGTGGTCAATCCCGCCGCCCGCTACAGGAAAGAGAGTCCGCTCTACGGTATGCCCATTCTCAACGCCGATCAGGCTCAGACCGTCATGATCCTGAAGCGCAGTTTGTCTCCAGGCTTTGCGGGCGAAGACAACGAACTCTTCTCTAATCAGAAGACGATGATGATCTTCGGTGACGCCAAAGCGACGTTGACGAGCCTGATCCAATTGTTAAAGAAAACAGCGCCGGTACAGGTTGCCCCGGCGTCGGAAAAACAGTGAGCCGCGGACTCGCATAAGCTGGAAGGGAGAGGTCCGAGCTTCTCGCCTCGCGTGCTGCTCGACAAGAGCATTGTTGACTGCTCTATTTGCTCGTAGACACACATCTCCATCCTGGAAGTCCTCCTGGCTCACAATGTCGTCACGGCTGGCGGCTCCTAACTCCCACTTGCTTCACAAAGCTTCCTTGCGTTGTGATGATTATGTCACACTCCCTTGTGTAGCTGTGATTTTACCCACATTTAGGCAACGTCTCTGAAGCATATCTTGGCTCTTGACCCCTTTCGGGGCTTAGTCCTCGCTTGCCGATATAAATTGACACGTCGTGATAGAGTCTCTTACAGAAGAACCGCTCATGATTGTTTTCTTGCCAAAAGCGAGGTTGTGATGGAAGGGACAGCCCTACTCCACCTGCCAGAAGGGATACGGCTCGATCACATCCAGATCACTGAAAATGGGTGAGTCAGTGAGGTCTGCGCCACCGCTCCCACCTCCTGTTGTCCATTGTGTTCACAAGTCTCATCTGACGCAGGTGGTGCAGATTCCCGCTGGCGCTCCTCAGGAGGAGGTTCTTCATGAACTGGGACCGCGAGGGCTGGCAGGGATTCAGGACTATCTGGTGGCAGTTGGCAAGCGTGTGGAGGATGTAGTAAAAGACCTCAGGTTGACACTGCACTGGTCTGTCTCGCTTGATACCGATATCGCTGACGCCTTGCTGCGTACAGCGCAGAAGGAAAGCGAGGATGGAATAACAGAAAGGCGAGGGGGCTGTGATCTGATCGCCCTTTCCACACACGGGCGAGGGGGTTTGCGACTATGGGTGATGGGCAGCGTAACGGAGCGTGTGTTCAATGCGACCAGACTTCCCCTTCTGATTGTCCGGCCACTGAAGGCTGGTTGAAGCAAACTCCCGTACCAGCCGGATTTCTGGCCGTAAGAGGGTCAATTCCATCACGAGAGCCGTGTCTACGTCGTTGAGCAAGCCTCCATGCCCGACCACGCCTTGATTGCCGCCGTGTTTCGCTACCCGCTTTCTTCCACACTAGAAAGTCGTCTGGTAAGTGAGTAATCAGAGGGGCAACTTCTGTCGGGGACGTCTGACTGTTCAGGTTGGTAGTGCTGGCAGCCAGCCGTCATCGAGTGAGTAGCCGTGTCGTCGCAAAAATTCCAAAGCTGCCTGCCGTGTTCCACATGATGTGTGAACTACATGTCTGCCTCGATAGACCGAGACCTGCCAGTGCAGGAAGGGAACTACTCGTATCCACCCGTCGTTCTTCTCCAGAGTGGCTCCCCACTGCGGGCTTACCTCTAACGCCACGTGCAGTGGACAGGCGACCAGTTGCTTCATATGTGTTCCTCCTTTCTTTCCCTTCTAAGCCTGAATACGTTGTCTTGCCGGGAAACAGGCTTATGCTAAGCACACGCTGCTCACTCCGGAACTGCTATTCGCTCCTTCATCTCCTTTTCCGTCTTCGAGTAAAAAGAGACATATCCCAGGTGCGTCCTGAAAAATGCCCGCATTCCTGCTTCTCATGAGAGCATAAAAGATGCAGCTCACATTGCTCTCACAGGTCTGCCGTCTTGTCTTACAAACTCATCACATCTTCAGACTGCCCGCCGCTTTTCTGTTCAACAGGTATTGTGAGCGAAGCGTGAGAGAGCAGCTTGCTGCCGTAACAGATTTGTGATTTCCTGATACTATTTTTTTCTCAACAGACCTTTTTTCGTTGTGTGGAAAACTGGACAAAAAAGAAGGAAGGAAGGAGGTTTTCCCATGGTACGCAATCTCTATCGCTTTTACCTCTATATCGTCTGCCTTGCCCTGCTCGTGTTTGCGGCTGTTGCTCTGGGACATCTGCTGCAAGTAATCCTGGCCTTCACGCCGCTCAGAGGATCTTCTGGCAGCGTGCCGGGCAGCGCGGAAATCGTGCAGGCTATCGTGTTCTTTGTGATCTCCTGGCTGATAGCAGCGGTCCTGGGCGGGTTCCACTACCGGCTGATTCGCCGTGATGTGCAAAGCGATCCGGCGGCTGGTGGCAGTGCCATTCGGGCCTTTTTCTTAAACATCGCCGAAGGCATCACCGTTGTGCTGGCAGTTGCCC
Source organism: Ktedonobacteraceae bacterium (assembly GCA_035716105.1). GTDB lineage: Bacteria > Chloroflexota > Ktedonobacteria > Ktedonobacterales > Ktedonobacteraceae > CADDYT01. Next base: position 8,025 of record DASTKE010000830.1, read on the forward strand.
TTTCCGCTTTTGCAGTGATCCCATTCCTGGGTCAGGTGGACTCAGGCGATGTCACCGCGACGGCGGCAGCATCCCTTGCCATGTTCTGCCTGGCCGCAGCGCTAGAGTGGGAGCGAAGGCGCATCCCCGCCGGGTCGGCAGCGGCCCTGCTCTTCGAGCATCTGCACTTCTACGGAGTACAATTGCTCCTCCTCCTGTTTCTGGTGCTCTCCTGGATGGGAACCGTCCACCAACTGGTCGACGCCCTGGTCTTCGGGGGGCAGGGGGTGATATCGGTCGGTGGCCCAGCGCCTTGCGGCGGCTTCACCGCCTGCCAGGGTCCCAACCTGCTGAGCCTGACAGCCGCCCTGCTCTGGATTGCCCTGTTTTGGATTGGCTACGGTCTGCTGGGACGTGAGGAATCCCTATCGCTCTTTCGCCAGGTGCTGCACTATGCCAGCCTGGCCTCCGGCTTCGGCCTCATCCTCTACGGGTTTGAACGCGGCGTAGAGCTTTTCATGCGGTCGGTCTTTGGTATTCCTGTCTCGCTGCTCGATGTGGCGAGTCCATCTGGCAGCTATGATTTTGTTTCCCCGCTCCTGCTGGGCATCCTGCTCACGAGCCTCTACAGCCTCTGGCTGGCTTTTGGGAGCAGAAAAGAGGGAGAGGGACAGGGGAGGACGCTGCTGATCGGGGAAGCCATTGGTGCCTCTCTGCTGGCACTGGTTTTCTGGTGGGGGATTGCATTGGCCCTCTTCTCCCTCCTGCAGTATCTGGCGGGCGCATCCGTAGGGGCAGCAGACTGGGCTGCAGCCAGCGCCATGATGATTGTCGGCGTAGGCTATCTGGCCTTCGAGTGGCACTTGCGACAGAGTGGCGCTCATGAACCGACAATTGCTGCGGCTCCCCGGCGCGGAATGGTGCTGGCCTTGCTCGGCGCTGGTGTGCTGACCGGAGCCGTGGGCCTGGTCGTCACCCTCTACGCGCTGACAACCTTCTTTCTCGGTTCGCCGATCAATGGCTGGGGGCAGCTCATGCGCGTGGGACTTTCCGCCTGTGTGGTAGGATTGCTCGTTGCCAGTTTCTACCTCTGGCGCATGAGAGACGAGAAACGTTCGCTCAGCGCCGCCGGTCAACCTCTATCGCCGGCAATGCATCCTCCTGTTGCCGCGACTGCCCCTGTCTTTCCACCTGTAACGCCGGAAGCGGCGGAAGGATCACCTTCCATCGAGGCCATCCTGGACGATCTGCTGGCTGGCAAAATTAGCCGCGACGAAGCCGCCAGTCGGCTTCACCAGATCTTCCACCTTCAGCCAGCGCCTTCATGAAGGCGCTGGCTTGTTCATCGACGGGGTAGGACGCCGTACTACGACTGCATTCTAGAATCACTGGCTATTTGACCTATCAGACCCGTTTCCGACATCAGCAGAGACTTTGGCACCGACCCGCATTCCGTCACCTGTAGCTTCTGGTACGATACGCGGCCCAGCACCAGCTCGCAGCCCTATCAGACTTATCTGATCGCCGCCGTTGGAGAGCGGTCCATTTTCGCGGAGGATAGTCGATTCGTCTCCACACCGACCAGGCCAACGTAACAAAGCAGCAGGGTGACTGTGGCCCATTCCAGGACCGTGACCGTGTGAAAGAAACCAAACAGCATATCCACTAGAGCGGTTGAGACCCCGACGGCTAGGAGCCATCGCGGGCAGGTGGGTTGATACCTCAAAGCGCTCACCGAGAAGCCGAACGCTGTCCCCAGCAGAATATACAAACAGGCGGAAAGGAAGCTATGGAGTGCCGGGAAGCTGATTGGAAAGAGGCCGCTCATCGCCATCGCAAGAGTACCGAAGATGCCCAATCCCTGTGTGAGGAACAGCAAGAAGCACTGTTTTCGGTTCTTTTCGATCTTCCACCGGGAAAGTCCCAGGAAGAACAGCCGACCCATCGCACACCGCAGTCACAATGGCTGCCATATTCGTCACAACTCCATCACATCGACCGGCTACCAGCCCGGTACAGGAGCGAGAACGAACAAGAGGGATAGCAGGCCGAGGCAAGGTGGTTTGTGGAGGCTTTACGGCAATGAGGTCAGGCCCATGCGTGCTTTGTAAGTCAGACCTGTGTTCTGCATACGTTACGGCCCTGTGAGGATGGGAAGGCAGGATGTGACGGTTCTGTGTGCGTGACCTGCTATGCTGCTACTATGGAAAAGTGCAACGAGCTTGCTTTCTCAGTGGCGTGATCCGCAAGATACCCCTGGTCAACCGGGCGCTGTGAAGGGCAAGACAAACAGGGAGGTATGAAATCACATGAAACAGCAACACGTTGATTACCAGGTAGTGCCATATCCGAAGCTCAAACGTTTCATGGCGACCGAATTTCGTTTATCCCACCGCATGCCCCTGATCCACGGCTTGCTCGAAGTCGATGTGAGCGGGGCGCGTGCGTTCTTGCGAGATCACAAAGCGAAAACCGGGGAATCCCTGTCGTTCACAGCATTCCTCATCGCTTGCCTGGCACGGGCCGTCGAGGAACACAAAGCCGTGCAGGCATTTCGCAAAGGCCGCAAGAGCCTTATCCTGTTTGAGGATGTCGATGTGTTGACCTATGTTGAGCGTGGCGAGGCCGGACATTCGCTTCCCATGCCCTCCATTATCCGGAGGGCCAATTCCAGGACCGTGCGCGAGATCCATCACGAGATTCGGGTCGCCCAGGTGCAGGATGTGGCAAAAGCCGCGGTAGGTTTCAAACTGGTACAGTCCCTGCCGACTTTCCTCTTCAGCTCCTTCTTACGGATAGTGGGCAGAGATCCCCGGCAGATGAGGAAGTACGTGGGGACGGTAGCCCTGTCATCCGTGGGCATGTTCGG